>JAYTEU010000188.1:0-14141 GCA_043734985.1 Chthonomonadaceae bacterium | reverse complement strand
CTTGGCCCCTTTTGACACTCTATTTTGGCCCCGTGACTGGACTCGTCCGGACTGCGGAGCCCTGACAACCGTATCTTCAACGTCGTGGACTACGCTGCCTACCAGGTTGCGATCGACTTCAACAACCCGCGGGCCATCCAGAGCACGCTCGCCGATCTGACGGCACGGGTCAAAGGGGGCGTGCCCATCACTGCGGCGCACGGTGTAAGCGGCGTCGGTGAGGGCAATGTGTGGCTGGCTGACTACGCGGGCAGGCGAAATATCTTCAAGGTGAAGGGCGAGAAGCACTCCGTCAGCAAGGTCAGGGAGGTCGCCGGAATAGAACCTGAAAGGCTCGCGTCCATCGAAGAGTTCATCGCGTTTGCAGTCACCGACAACCGATTCCGGCAGGCGCTGACGGTCGAATTCGGCGATCCGAAACAGGCCGACGTGAAGAAACTGGGGGACGTTATCAAATGGATGAGCCAGGATGTACTGAAAGAGGAGTCCGACACTCTGGAAGCCGACGGCCTAGCATGGAAAGACGTGTCCGGCCGAATCCCCGCCGGAACCCGCGAGCAGTTCTTCGCTCTGCCGGTCTGATCGTCCACTTCACAACGTGCGCCCTCTCGCCGAAGGTCCACCTCCCAATCCGCCTAAAGCGCGAGCCGGGACCATTCAGCCAGAACAAACGGGCGCTCGAATTCGAGCGCCCGCATAGCGTTTGAGAATAACGATCGGTATTCCGAAAGCGCCCCAATAGGCAGCCCGATCGTAATTGTGTATCCTAGTTGCTGTCTACGCCCGGCTGGAATGAGCTGTGGGCTCCCGCGCCTGTGCCGGCGGTGCAGGCGACCTTGAAGGTCGAGGTGTCGCCGGTGTTGCCGTTGGCAATGGAATAGGTTCCACCGAGCGGGCAGGCCGGGACTGAGTTCAGGTCCGCCTCAAGCGTGGTGCTGACCGCACCGGTGTAGGCTGAGTAATTGGCCGAGTTGTTCTTAACGCGAGCGGCCTGGACCGCATTGGCGATCGTCTGCATATTAGCTCGGCATGTTTTCTTCTGGGAATCCGCGACTGCGCTAAGATAGAGGGGGATCGAGACCGCCATCAGGACGGCAAGGATGAGTACGACGACCAGAAGCTCGATAAGTGTGAACCCGCGCCGATCGCGGCGGGCTCTTAGTTGCATAGCACGAAACATTGTGTCTCCTCCATATCCCGCAATCATGGGAATGCACAGTGAGCAGCGGGCGAGGGTGCTACTCCGAGAATAGCCCGGACTATTACTTCTTTCCATGTATGGTGCAAGAATTCACGTAATAAGTGCGCGGCATGACGAAATTACTTGTGCCGGTGGTTTTACGCCACCGAACTCTCTTTTGGACGCTGATGTCGCCGATCCCCGCATAGTGGGCAAAATGAAAACGAAACCCTGCCAAATCGGCGCCCCGACTTCGCCGAGAACTGAATGAACCTGCATCCCGCATTTCCCGGCTGCCGACTGCCTCATTTTCCCCGTCCACGCTTATTGCCTAGTTCCGTCCACGCTGCCGACTACGCCGCCAAGCGACAATGGTATTCAGAACGGGGTTGGAGGTAGGGGAACTGCGGCGCAATGACGCGCGGCGCTCCTTCCGGACGGGAGAGTGCTCATTACCGGCGGCTTCAACCGCGGGCCGCTCGCCGAACCCGAGATCTACGTTTTTGTGTAGGCTAATCTAGGTTTGTAAAGAAAGGAACAAGTCGATGCCGACTGCAGTTGAGATGATATTGAATATCGCGGGGTTAGAGGGTCCGGGGATGGACCACAAAGGATCGTTCGAAGTGATCGCGTTCAATTTTGGCGTGTCCACGCAGGAAGCGGCATCCGGCGGCGGCGGAACGGGTAGAGCCATGCTGGAGGATCTGGTGATCGTCAAGCACGTCGACCCGTTCACTCCTCAGTTAATGCTCGCCTGCGCAACCGGCCGCCACTACAAAGAGGCCACCTTCACGATTCTTCCGGCCGTTCAGGACGGCGTATCCCAAGGCGGAAATGCGGCGTTCTACAAGCTGGAGGACGTGATCGTCGAGTCGGTTCGCATGAAGGGAAATGAAAACGGCGGAGTGTTCCCCACCGAACAGGTAACTCTCGATGCCGCGAAGATGACCCGGTTCGTGGTCGGACCTACGGGCAGCCTGGGCTAAGAAAGTGTATAAAAACGCCCCCGCCCCCAATTTTGGGGGAACCAGCCGTTGCGCAGTGCTACGACTCCCCCGGAATCGGGGGCCGGGGGGGCGCTTTTTGCACACGCTCTAAGAGCCTGCGTACCCCCCAATCGAGACAGACTGCTGCTGTAAGGCGGAAATCTACCCCTTGCAGCTCTGAGGAGGCATAAATGAAAGATCCAATCGACAACGCGGGCCGTGCGAACCCGCAAGTATCGCGTCGCTCCATACTCTATGGGCTGGCCGCCGCTGCGGCGATTCCGATCGCCCTCGAAGCCATGAAGGCGGAGGCCCTTCCCGCCCGAATGAAGCGCCCCTCTACGGGCGCCAATAAGGGCAGGATCAAAGCCCTGCCGCGCCATCAGCACACGGCGACAACGCTTGGCAACGGCGCGGTCTTGATCGCGGGAGGCATGTATCACGGTCCGCTCGCGGATGCCCGAATCTACTCCGCCGACGGCTGGACGCCAGCCGCGCGGCTGAACAAGGCGCGCAGCCGGCATTCCGCCACCCTACTGGCGGACGGCCGCGTACTGGTCCTGGGCGGATTTAACGGCTCCGCTCTCAACGCGGTGGAGATCTACGACCCGGTATTGGACACGTGGACCGCCGCCCGGCCGCTCGCCACTGCCCGCTGCGACCACGCCGCCGGTCTCCTGCCCAATGGCAGCGTGCTCATTACCGGCGGCTTCAACCACGGCCCGCTCGCGGAGTCGGAGATATATATCGTTTAGTGATGCCTCGGCTGCGGCGGCCATCCGTTGCACCAAAGCGGCCGACCGGCGCTAACATTGCCCGAAGGGCACACCGCCGCAGCGCGGCCGGATAGCCGACCCTCCCCAAATTCGGGGAAATTCTAAGGAGAAATTGCGATGCCTATCTATATGTCACTATTGATCGACGGAATTGAAGGGGACGGCTCGGTAAACCTGCTTCACAAGGGCGAAATCAACGTAATCTCGTTTAGCTGGGGCATTTCGATGGGCGAGGCGGCGAGCGGCGGCGGCGGCGGGACCGGCAAGGCGCGATTCGACGATCTGGTGATCGTCAAGCAGATGGACCAGGCCTCCCCGAGGCTCATGCTCGCCTGTTCGAGCGGCCGCCACTCGAAGTTCGCCCTATTCAAGATCGTCTCGACCAACGAGGATGGCAGGCCCAGCGGCAATAACGTGTTCTTGAAAATGGAGGATGTAGTCGTCGAATCCGTGCGCCAGATGGGCCACGAGAACGGCGGGGACTTCCCAACCGAACAGATAACTCTCGACGGCGCGCGCGTCTCTGTCTTCCAGGTCGGCCCCGCGACCGGCAACCAGGGTTAACCGGGTCAGAAGCAAGACGGACTCGGACCGAAGGCGGCTCGGTGATTCTCCCCACGACGGGAGACATCGGGCGCCTGGACCAGGTATCGCCCCTGCCTCTGACGGCGGCCACTGGCGGCTGAAACCGCAGCGGCTCCTATCGCCCGGCTCAGCCGAACTCGATAGGGCAGCCACATCGCTGAGACCGGCGATCGAAATCGCTACAACTCCCATCCCGCGGCGCCTCTCCTGTGGGGATGCCGCGCGCTGGGAGTTTTTTACAAGGTGAGTGAGGTGTATTTTGAGCGACTGTGCGTCCAATGCCTACGATGCGGTCAATTACCCGAGTTTCCCACTGGCGCAGACCCACCCGGACCGGCTGTCGGTTCTCGCCACCCTGTTCGGGTTGAGCCCCGCGCCGGTGGAGCATTGCCGCGTGCTGGAACTCGGCTGTGGCGAGGGCAGCAATATCATTCCGATGGCCTTGCAGCTTCCCGGAAGCCGGTTTACCGGTGTCGACCTCGCCTCGCAGCCGATTGCAAGCGGTCAGGGGATGGTCGAATCGCTGGGTCTTCGGAACATCGTGCTTCGCCAACTCGACATCATGGAGATAGGACCGGACTGGGGGATCTTCGACTACATTATCGCGCACGGTCTCTACTCGTGGGTTCCACGGCAGGTCCGGGACAAGCTGATGGCGATCTGCGGCGCGAACCTGGCGCCGGATGGCGTGGCGTACATAAGCTACAACACCTATCCCGGCGGCCACATGCGGCAGATGATGCGCGAGATGATGCAGTTTCACACCGTGCACGTGGAGGATCCCGCTCGAAAGATCGCCCATGCGCTGGACCTGGTATCGTTCCTCGAACAGGGGCAGACCGGCGGCGGCACGCAGAATCCGGCGCTCAAGAAGGAGCTGGAGCATATTCGCGCCTACCAGCACCACGCCCTGCTCTATCACGACGATATGGCCGAATCCAACACGCCCGTCTATTTTCAGCAGTTCGCCGAACACGCTTCAACGCACGGGCTCCAGTTCCTGTCGGAAGCCGACTTCTTCGAGATGCAGGACCAGCTCTATCCCCCGGAAGTACGGGAGAAGCTCAGCGCGCTTGCGGGCGAAAGCGTCGTGATCAAAGAGCAGTATCTGGACTTCCTCAAGTGCCGTCGTTTTCGCCAGACGCTGCTCTGCCGCAAAGAGCGCGTATTGAATCGAGAAATCGGCCCGGAGCAGATCATGGGGTTCTCGGTCGCCTCCCAGGCGCGTCCCGTATCGCCCAACCCGGATCTCGGCTCACCGGCTCTGGAGGCATTCCGGGGACCGCGCGGCGCCGCCATGCAGACAGACCACGCTCTCTCCAAGGCCGCCATGGTCTGCCTGGGCGAAGCCTGGCCACGCCCCATGCCCTTCGAGGAGCTGACGGCGCGCGCCCATGCCTGTCTCTGCAGATTGCCCGCCGCCGCCGGTATCCACGACGATCCGGAAGCGCGTATTCTCGCCGGGGTTCTGCTTGGCGCCTACTCCGCGGGCCTCATCGAGCTCCACGCCTATGTGCCGTACTTTGTCTTGGAACCCGGCGACCGTCCCACCGTAAGCCGCCTTGCACGGTGGCAGATCGAGCATGGCCGATCGCTGCTTTCCAGCCTGAACCACGCCGCCGTGAAAGTGGAAGACCCGATGGGAGCCGCCCTGATCCGCCTGCTCGACGGTTCCCGCGACCGCGCCGCCCTGATCCGAGACCTAACCGAAGCGGTACTGGCAGGCAATGTGTCCTTCCCGCCGGAAAGCAGCGCTCCGCCCACACGCCAACAGTTCGCCGAAAAGATCGCCCGCGACCTGGAACCCAGCCTCATCGCCCTGGCCCGCTCCGCGCTCCTGGTGAGTTAAACACAATCTAAGCCGAATGCCTTTTAAATAAGCGCGTTGGGCGCGGGGTTAAAACCCCGGTCTAAGTCTACAAAACCCGCCTGCGCGGGTTCGGAATGCAGTGCGCGCAGGCGCACTTCGTAAACTCGGGTACCCTTTGGGTGCGGCACTTTAGTGCCGTGCGCCCGCATGCTTATTTAAAAGGCATTGGATCTAAGCCGAAATGAGCGCGACGCCGTTGCCGGCTGGCGTCTGGACTGCGGGCGCTGCATCCGGCAGCACTTTCGCGGCCATCAGCGTCTGTACCACGCTCATAACGTCGGCGGCCCCGGAGGCAGCCGCGCTCGTCCCGCCTTCGCCGCCGCTGCCGAAGTTCACGAACTGGCCGTTGGCGAGCGCGCGGGCCACCTCCCGTGTAAGCTGCGGCGCCATCTCCAGACGGCGAAGGTCCAGGTAGGCCTGGCCGGACGCTCGCAGCGCCTCCGCCTTCATATGGATCGCCGCGGCCTCCGCCTCCGCTACGGCACGGATACGCGCCGCCTGCGCTTTGCCTTCGGCCTCCTGCTGGATAATGTTCTGCTCGGCATCGGCCCGGGCCTGGGTTATCTGGCTGGCCGCAAGGGTCGCCTCCCGCTGTTCGCGCACCGCTGCCTGCTTCTCGGCCTCCGCGCGAGCGATAGACGCGCCGTTGGAAGCGATCTGCATGTTAAGGTTCTTCTCCTGGTCGTTCACCTTCTGCATCGCTTCAAGCTGCGCCACCCGCGCGCGCTGCTCCTCCTGAGCCTGCACCACGTCGGCGCTCGCTTTGGCCCGCGCCGCAGACTCGCGCCGCCGGGCTTCCGCCACTTCGCTGAGCACGGCCTTGATGTTGAGGCTGTTAAACGTAAGGCCTAGATCGAGCAGCTCGCGCGAACAGGCGTCCTTGATGATCATCGCCAGTTCGTCGTCATCGGGCGAATCGATCGGGGAAACCGCACCCGCCGTGCCTTGCCGGGCCAGGGCCGATGCGGTGGGCGCAGGGTTGCTGCGCGCGTTGAAAAGCTGGTCGTGCTTGAGCAAGTTGACGGCGCGGCGGCCCGCGGAGGAGAGGACGTCCGTAAGCGTGGAGAGCTGCTCCTCCGGCGGCTTCGAGAAGAACTTGTTCGCCGCGGTATTCACCATGGCGTCGTCGTCGCCCACGCTGACGATCGCGGAAGCCCTCACGGTCACCTTAACAGGCGCCGGCAGCCCGTTCTCATCCAGGTCCGCCGTCTGGTCCGTGATATCGATATCCACCGTGAGCGCCTGCGCGGGAACGACCGCGCTCACCGTCAGCAGCGGAATAATAACCGCCTTGCACGGGCCGCGAAAGGTCTTCGGCTCGCCGCCGAGCCAGCTAACCAGCCGGATCTCGCCCGCATCGACACTGCGGAGCACGCTGTTGACGATAAGCGGTATCAGCCCGAATATCGCCAGGATCACGATTGCAGCCACCATTAAGGGATACACGATTACCTACTTTCGATCGACCGCGGATTACGGTTGCGATTCCACTATTGCCTCGCGCAAAGTCGCAAAACACGCAAAAAAGACATCACACAAAGACACGGAGTCACAAACAAATTATTGGCGCGCAAGCGTTGGTCCAGTCACCGCTGTAGGGGCCGGCCTTGTGCCTGCCCGCTCGATAACAAACAAAGGTCCCGCTCCCGCCATTTAAGTGGAAACAGGACCCTTGGACTCGGTTGTGTTGCAAACGCCGCTTGTTGATTACAGTATACACGCATTCTGCGGCGAACAGGGCAAATCCCGTCAGAGATGGGCGTTGATCCAGTCGGCAACTGCCCCTTCATCCTCCCCGCCCGCCTCGACCTTCATCGCGGGCGCGGCGCCAAGTCCGGTATAGACGTCCTTCACCCAGTCGGTTCCTGCAAACTTGCTCCCCGTGTTGTAGAGCAAGGCGGGATGCGGGGCAGCCAGGGTGAGCGCCGTGCGGAAATCGCCCATCCGGCGGAGGCCGGGAGTGTACAGCGCATCGGAGAGCAGAGCCTGGTCGTTCGTCAGGTCGAGCTGTCCGCAGTCGGCGGCGACGGCGTCGGCTAGCGGGGCCGCCAGCATCGCCAGGACACCCGTCTCCTTCAGCCCGACGATGCCGATACTCGACCGCCCGACGCTTCGGAGGTAGCCGCAGACGGTCGCAATATCCTGAACCCGCTCCTGTACATCCGTGCGGTTGTAGGTCGTGAAGTACAGTCCGAAGTTGTCCAGCATCTTGGTGCGCGCGGCCGATACCTTGGCATCCGCGCGCCCCGGCTGCAGGAAAAGCTCCGGCAGGGCCACGGTAATTCCCTTGGCGAGCAGCGCTGCCGCCACAGGGCCGGGAACTCCCGCGCCGTCCGTAAAGGCCGCGCTTCCCTCCGGGTGGAGCAGGATCACGACCCTCTCCACGCCAGTGAGCCGCGCTCGCACGCGCAGTAGCTTCAGCGGAACATCGGGACCGCCATCGGGACGGTGCAGGTTGGTCGACATTACTTCGAGACCGGCGATCGCGCCCGGCAGCGGAGCGTAGGGGGCCCCGCTCGGCGCGGCCACGGGGCGCAGGTCGAGCGCGAGGGTCTGCTCCCACAGCGGCCGGTACACCTTCGCGAACGCGGTAAGCCCCTGCCGGCTGGACGGTTTCGCCTTTTCCAGCCGCTCGCTCCCCATGTCCTTCAGGAATTGCGTCAACTGCACGGCGGTCTTAGCATCTTCCGGCATCGGCGTATTGTCCGGGAACACTCGCAGCGCCTCCACCGGCTCCATCTTGTAGGGCGGCTCGGTGAAGCTGTCGGCGTTCGCATCGTGCAATAGGACGTGGCCGAAGTACTGGTAAACGGAGTCCCGGCTCGTCTTGTTGATATTATGGTTGAACGGGAAGATGACATACTTCAGCTTGTCCGAAGCGCCGAGCAGGTCGTAGACCGACTTCACGCCGGGACCTTCGACGGTCATCATCGTCCTCGTCCAGTCGCCCGTCGCCCCCACCATGATCTGGGGCTTCGGTCCCGCCGCCGCCGCGATCTCCATGTTGGAGTAGTCGATGCGCAGGCCGGGCGCATTCTCGCACAGGCAGCCGCCCTGCATCGAGTGCGAAACCATCACGCAGGGGCCGACCGCAGCCAGCCGATCGTCGATCGCGCCCAGCATCATCGTCTGGGTTCCGCCGCCCGATTCGCCCGTGATCGCCAGGCGCGACTTATCGACGTCCGGCAGCGAGGTGAGAAAGTCCAGCGCGCGGATGCTGTTCCAGGTCTGCAGCCCCATCAGCGAGACGCTCCAGAGCCAGTGTTGGCGATCCCCCGCCCACAAGGTCTCGTAGTGGCCGGGTATCTGGCGCGTATCGTTGTAACCCACCATGTCGTAAGTGAAGGCCACGCAGCCCATCCGCGCGAAGGTGATGGCGCGGGCCGGAATGGACCCACCCTCCGCATCGGCCATGCGCCCTACCTTCCAGTGCCCGTGCGTCACCAGAATGCCCGGCTTGCGACCGGAAATATGGGGCGCACCGGCGGCCGGATTCGGGCGGTAGAGGTTGCCGGCCAGATAGAAGCCCGGATACGTCTGGAAATAGACCTTCTCGATCGTGTAGCCGTCCCGCTCGACACGATCGAAGATCTTCGGCTTCAGCGGCGTCTTGGGAGGCAGCGGATAGAGGCCGCAGGAGATCAGAACCTGCCGCCGGATGCGCTCCCGTCGCGTGTCCCACTCCGCCTTATCGGCGATCTTGGGAAAGGTGCGAGGCGTATCCAGGTTCTTGGGCAGGCTGTACCCGGCAGAGGCGGCAGCCCCCGCGGCAGCGCCGGCATTGGCGGGCATTTCGGAACCCATGGCTCTCCTTGGAGGGTTGAGGCCGGCACAGAGCGTGGCCGCAAGCAATATCACGCTGAAACGCGACAGCATCGAGCGCTTCCTTTCGTCATCAAAATCGGGTTATCAGTGGATTGGCAGTTGGGTGGCAGCAGACCCGGCGACCGGGCGCAACAGAGCATTCGCCACCGCCGCCAAATCTCCCGCTACCTGCGGCAATGGCTGGAGCATCGACCCGGGCGCAACAGAGCATTCGCCACCGACGCCAAATCTCCTCCCCATTACACCGGTCGAGAGCGGCATCTGGTTCTCTAATCGGCGGGTGCGGGATTGAAGTCTCAGCTACAATGCCTCAACGGTTACCAGGCCGCCTTCCGCGAACTGGACCACGAGTTCGGTTCCATCCAAAAGGGCGGTGCCGACGAGTGGGCGTTCTCCAGTTGCCAACAAATGGGCACGGCGTTCAGTGCCTTGCCAAACTATAGTCGCCTCATGAACCGCGAGAAGCACTCGCGTTCCATCCGCGAGGCTGGCGGGAAAGTCGAACATGTAGGGCAAACCGAGCGCGGCAACCGCTGCCGCCGGGAGACAGAGTGCATCCGTAAACCCGGTATCGACCACACACTCAATCGCCAGGTCGGGACGTCCTATCAGACGAAATGTCACGGCAAGGAGCGCGTGCCGGTTCTCCACGCGGCCGGCCATCATCGAGCGGTTCGCTCGAGAATACCGCCCAATGAGGCGCCGACATTGTAGCCGATGCGTATGCCAAATAAGCGCGCGTTAGGATTCTTCTGACGCAGGGTGTTTGCGGAGTCAAAACCCAGTTCGTCGATCGCGAAGTCTCCGGTCTCAACATCGACGATCACCATTTTGCCGATATTGGATGGGTCTTCAACCTGAGCCCGTATGCGTTCCTCATACAGTGTTTGCGCTCGCTTCGCCACCTCTTCCCGGCTGAGAAGCAATACATCGTTTCCAGTAATGGCTGTTGTCATCCGCGTTTCCTCCGACTTGGTTTTACCCTATTTTCAGCGTCGCGAGCGGCCCACGGTTATCGGCTCAGGACGATTTGCGTGCTGGTTCCGCTTCGACGAGTTCCGCGACCACCAATTCGACATCCCTGTGGTTTACTTTGCCCGACCATTGGCGGACGACCTGCCCGTTCCGGTTCACCAGAAAGTGAGTCGGAACGCCATGCACTCCAAAAGCCTTCCAGTCCGGTAGCTTCCCATAGGCTCTTCCAGCGCTTCCGTGTGCCCAATGCTTAGGATACTGCTTAGTACCGATCCAACCAATAGCGGGACGGAATTGGCATTTGCGTCCGGAGGACGCCGGGTACCCTCTGGGTGCGCAGGCCGGGTACCCCCTGGGTGTGCCGGGTCGTTTATCGACCCGGCCCGCCTGTTCAGCAAGGCGTCAGTGCATCTGGAATGGCTTGCCGTGCGGTTCGGGTACGAGGTCGGGCTGGCGTGAGTCCTGAATCACCTCATGCAGTTCAAGTTTATTCGGACCCGGGTACGCCTCCTTGGGCAGCGATCCGGATTTCGCGTGGCCCTGCATAAACGCATCGGACCGTATCCACGCCTCAAAGTCGACGCGCGCGTTCCAGAGTGTCAGGACTATATACGGATCACCGGTGTTCACAGGTCTTAGCACCTGGTTGGAGATAAAGCCCGGCATCCCATCGACAAGGCCCGCTCGCTTGCGAGTGCCATCAGCGGCTTCCCGACACCTAGCGCCTTTGCGCCGAACAGCGCCAGATACACACCGAGCCTGGCAGTAGCCAATCCAGGCATCGCGGAGCAGGCTTGCGCCGTCCGCAATGGGGGCCGAGGCGTCCAGCATGAGCGGAAAGTCCGTTCTGGCAGCCTGAGCACCCCCCAGGGACACCTGCGCTCGGCGAAATCGAAGCATCTCCCGGCCCCGTCCTCCGAAGTTTCGACCCAGTGGAACCGGGCTTGCATTAAGGGCGTTGCCATCCATTGATAGCGTCCCCGAATCCGTTACCATACCACACTTGTAACAGCCCGCTTACCCGCAATTTCGCGTCGGCTTTCTTTTTTCTCGCTAGAAGATCGCCGGGAGGTACGCGGCTGTCCTGGTCGGCGGCAGGGCGGTCTGGTAGATCGGTCTGGACACAGCCGGGGACAGTGAGAAGAAAGATGAGGATACAGTGGCAGAAAAACAAGTATCGCAATGAGTGGGCCTCCTTTAGGATCATGGAGCGGTCAAAACGCGAAACCATATTTCACTTTGAAGAAGGAGAACTGGTCATTGGGCGCATCAAACTGGATGTGCCGGAAGAAGGAGATGGCGACGAATTGACGGCGCGGCAACTGGCGGATCAGAGCGAACTCGTACTCCTGCTTGTGCGTGGGAACCCGATCGTTGGCCCCAACGTTCTCATACTCATGCAGATTAGCTTCCAGCGTCCAGCTCCGGGTGAAGTTGTAGTCCACTGTGCCGGAGAAATCCACGAAAGGCCGTGCGCCGGATAATTTCTTTTCGCCGGAGACGTTCAAGGTCAGCGTCAAGTCCTTGCGCAGGGGCGCGATATAAGTTGCCGTCAGAATCGCCCACCAATAGGGATCGGCAAAGCGGAAATTCTGATGGTTCAGGATTGCCGCCGACAGAGAAAAACGGCTCGTGATCGGAGCCGTGTAAGTCAACTGTCCCTCGAACTTGGGCTCGTTGATGTTACGGAGAAGTCGCCCCGGTGGGTCTTCATTGTAACTGCCTTCAGTATAGTATTCCAACCGGAGGTCAATCTGCCGACCGCGTGGCAAAGCATAGTCCAAATTTAACTTGTGGTTCAGCGACGGCAGCGCGCGCCCGATGGTGGAGAGATTGAAAGTGGTCATGTACACCCCGGTCAGGGGAGGCGGGCGTTTCTCTTGCGCACGGGCAGCGGGGACATCCTTCTTCTTTTCCTGGGCCTGCGCCGGGGGCTCTTGCTTGTCCTGTACGCTCTGAGCCAGACCGGTCGCCCTGACGTCCGGGGCAGCGTCTGGACTGCTCTGCGCCCGCACGACGGGAGCCACAGCCAGCAACAGGAGCAGCGGCACGATGGTATCGGTGACCTTTGCCGCGCGGTTGCGCTTGGCGGCGATAATACGCCAGATCGGGAACAGTACGACGATCCCCGCCATCACGAGCAGGACAATCTTCTCCGGTTCCTTGAAATCGAAGGCTTCTCCTTCCTCGTCTTTATGCTCTTCCGCAGGGGCGCGCTCGGCGTCCTTCTCCCGATCTCTTTCTGCGCTACGCTCTCGGTCACGTTCCTCTTGCTCTCCCGGCTTGCGATCCGGTTCCTGACGATTCACAGCAGCCCCTTCGCGCCGTTCCCCGCCCCGGAACTCTGCGCTGATGAACAGGCCATGCACCAGTCCCAGGACAAACACCAGATAGGTTCCGTAGTGAAGGGCACGCCACGTTCCCCGCTTCAACTGCTTGATCCGCAGGGAGGCGACCGTTACCACGATCAAGGTATACGCGGCGATGGTGCCTAGGGCGATCCAGAGGGCTTGCTTGGGAGCCAGCCCCGGTACGAACACACTGGCTACGCTCATGCCTGTTGTCCGGTGGGCCAAAACGATGGGGATAGGATGCAGCAGAAATAGGGCCGCGCCAATCAGCGAAAAGAGGCGGTGCCACTTGAACGTCTGCCCCTTCAACATTTTGATCTTTTGCGCCGTCCGCGAGGCCAGTAACGTGCCCCCGATGCCACTGAAAATCAGAAGCCCCAACCCCACTAGCCCGATAACACGGGCGAGCCAAAGTAGCCTATCGTCGGTCATAAACGGTTCCCTCTCACGACGGCGCGGGGTAAAGAACAGTGCGTGGTCGCCAGTCGGGAACATTTTACCAGCACGGGGGAGACAGCAGGATTACACTTTCGTCATCTTCAGGAGGCTGTAGGAAAGCGGAGCATCACTGTTGTTCCCTGGCCCGGTTCGCTCTGGATCGTGACCGCGCCCTCATGCAGTTCCATTATGGACTGCACGATGGCGAG
The DNA here is from genome assembly GCA_043734985.1 of Chthonomonadaceae bacterium. Classification (GTDB taxonomy): domain Bacteria; phylum Armatimonadota; class Chthonomonadetes; order Chthonomonadales; family Chthonomonadaceae; genus DATGJU01. The sequence continues at coordinate 946 of JAYTEU010000188.1, read as the reverse complement.
GCCCAGACCCGTCCCCTGGGGATATTGAGAGCGGGCCGGATCAGCGCGATAAAAGCGGTCGAAGACCTTTGGCAGATGCTCCGGAGCGATACCGCAACCCGTGTCGGCGACAGTGACAATGATGGCTTCCTTCGGCAGTTCTTGGCAGGTGAGGACAATTCTGCCGCCACACGGGGTGTATTGCAGCGCATTGGCGAGCAGGTTGCTGACCGCACGCCGGAACAGCGCGGAGTCCGCACAAACCATTGCCGCCCCCTCGCACACCAGAGCGATTTCCTTCTCTTGGGCGACGGCCTCATGGAAGGCGACAACGGCTTCGACCTCGGCGCGAGCGTCCATCGGCGCGGTCACGGTCACGGCGTCCAGACTTTCTGCCCGTGCAAGAAACAGCAGGCTGTCTATCATCCGCGAGAGCCGGGCATACTCCTCCAAACTGGACTCTACGACCTGACGATATTCGTCCGCAGACCGGGAACGGGCGAGGGCGACTTCGGCCTCGCCCTGTAGGTTATTGAGAGGCGTGCGTAACTCATGGGCCAGGTCAGCGGAAAAGCGTGATAACCGCGCAAAAGCGTTTTCCAGGCGATCCAGCATCCTATCAAAGGTGTCTGCCAGTGTCAGTAACTCGCCCGGCCAGCCCTCGGCTCCTACCCGGTGATCCAAGTGAGAAACACGAATACGCTGCACGGTTTCGGTCATCCGCGCCACCGGGCGCATTCCCCGGCGCGCGACACCGTAACCCAGCAGGGCCGATAAGAGCAGGCCGATCCCCAACGCGAATAAGGTCATCCGCCGAAATTCTGCCAGAAGCGTTTCATCGCTCGACCGATCCAACGCGATCTGTAGGGTCTGCCGCGAACCACCAGGCGCACGACCTACCCAAGCCGACGTGACCCAGTAAGACTTGCCGTCATGGTTCCAGTGCTTGATGGTTTCGTTGTCGTCC
>JAYTEU010000187.1:0-7310 GCA_043734985.1 Chthonomonadaceae bacterium | reverse complement strand
TCGGCTGATCCTTGCCAACTATCTGCCGGAGCCGAAAAGCGAATAGCCGAAGTGCGTGTGGAAGATTTTGAAATAACCTATCGACAGCCGGCGTAGTTCGTTCGTCCGGCGGTGAATACAGGAAGGTTCGATTCATGAGCAGTACAAAGTTAGAAGCCTACCGTGAAGGCAACCAGCCGCTTCCCGGCCGCATGCTGCGATGGCATCTGTACGGCGCGGGCCTGGAGAATTTGGGTCGAGACGGGCAGCCCGAAGAGGTAACGGTGCCGGCATATGGACCGGATGAGCTGTTGGTACGCCAGGATGCGTGCGGTCTGTGCTTCTCCGACACGAAAGTGATCGGCCTGGGCGAGAACCATCCTCGCATGACCGGCAGGGACCTCGCGCGGGACCCGGTAACCCTCGGACACGAGGTTTCGTGTACCGTAGTAGGCGTCGGCCGGAATTTGGAGGGCAAGTTCCATATCGGCGAGCGATTTGTAGTTCAGGCAGACGTGTTCTATGAGGGCAAAAGCATGGCTTACGGGTATGCCATTTCCGGCGGCCTCGCCGAATTCAGCGTGATCCCGAAGGCGATCCTCGAAGGGGACGAAGGCTGCTACCTGCTCCCAATTCGCCCGGAAACTGGTTATGTCGAATCGGCCCTTACCGAGCCGTGGGCCTGCGTTGTCTCGGCCTATGCGCAGGAGCACCGCGCCGGAGTAAAGCATGGCGGCCGAATGCTCATTGTCTCGGGCAGCGAACCATCCGCGCAGCAGTATCAATGGAGCAGGACGCTGGCAGCCGGCTCGCACCCTGGGTCAATTTTTATATACGGTGACCCTGCGGGCGCGCTGAGCGAGGCTCTATTGGCGGCGGCCGACCTGGCGATACCGGTGACAACCGTGGAATCCCTCGATATGGGCAAGCTCAGAGCGGAACTGACCTGTGATCTTGGATTCGATGACATCCTGATTCTAGGCTCCGTTGCACCGGAAGTAATCGAGACGTCGGCACAGGGACTCGCAAATCATGGTGTCCTCAATCTAGTCGGCGGCGCTGAGGTGGCCCGGAAGCTGAGCCTCGATATTGGCCGGATTCACTACAACTGGCACTACTACCTCGGAACCGCTACGGACGATCCCGCAGACGCCTACCTCGAAATTCGATCGGCCGACCTGCTCGCCGGGGGAGTGGCCTGGTTCATCGGCGCCGGCGGACCAATGGGGCAGATGCACGTCCAACGCGCGGTGCAGCATGCCTATCCGCCACGGAAAATCGTTGCGACGGATGTAGACGAAGTCCGACTGCAAAGCGTCGTGGACCGGTTTGGCGGCGTGGCGAGGGAGCGCGGCATCGAACTGATAGCGATCAACCCGAAAAGCATATCGACCGCGGAATTCGACGCGGAACTTGTACGGCTTACGGAGGGGCGGGGATATTCCGATATCGTCTCGATGGTTCCCGTGGCAGCGCTCATCGAGCACGCGGCGGATTTCCTGGCGGAAGGTGGATGGTTCAACATCTTTGCCGGAGTGGCTCGCGGCACTATGGCGAACATCGACGTGAACCAAGTCGTCCAAAAGCGAGCGCGATTCCTCGGCAGCAGCGGGTCGTCCCTATCCGATATGCGCGAAACCCTGCGGCGCGTGGAGACAGACGAGCTCTCGACGAACGCTTCTCTAGCCGCGATTGGAGGTATGAGTGCCGCGAAGGAAGGGCTGCAGGCGGTAAAGGAAGGCTGGTTCCCCGGAAAGACGCTCATCTTCCCGCGCGTTCACGACCTCCCGCTGACGCCACTGCCGGAACTAAAGGAGAAATACCCAACGGTGTTCGCCAAGATGAAGGACGGGAAGTTCTGGACGCAGGAGGCCGAAGAGGAGCTCCTGAACCTGCTGCTTTAATGCCAGTCGGAGCGGCAAGAGGTTAGGGACGCCTTCCCACTTCACCGGCGTGATAGTCGGCCCATACTCGCGCGGTGCGCTTTCCCCGAACCATGACCCTGAAATTCGTGTCCTGTAGCGTTGTCCAGGTATCTCTTTTAACGGGAAGATCGTACTGCTCCCAATCGGAACGATCCGATTGGCCTCCTCGAAGCACGTAGAGAACTCGCCCTCGACGACGGATTTCGGACCCATCGGGGAAGGGGCCGTGTTCACGGGTGTCGGCCAACTCGAAAATAGGCCCCGAACCCGGCGCGGTTGTTGCGGACGGCGGGCTGGTGGAAGCCGGAAGTTCGCCTTTCGCTCCGGCTCCGGATAGAAACGCGGCGATCTCCCTATGTCCGTTCTTTAGTGCCAGCGCAAGCGGAGTTGGGCCGCTGCTCGAAATTGCGTTCACGTCCGCACCCGCATTAACGAGTAGGCGAACGATTGCGATCCGGCCGGCTGACACAGCTAGATGCAGCGGTGTAAAGCCCCGCTCGTCCCTAATCTCGACGTTGGCCTTGCGACCTACGAGATATGCCACTACGCCTGTCCGGCCCATCTCCGCGGCGCGTGCGACCGCCGTTTGCCCGTGGCGGGAATCGCGGCCATCCATCAGTGAGCTGTCCGCGGTTAGGCGTGCGGCAAGCCCCTCAATATTGTCCTCGCCGGCAAACTGAACGCAGTCGTCTATGTCGTTCTGCGAATCGCGTGGAGACAGTGTTATCCGGGACGCGCCTTCAGTTTCGACAATGAGGCTGTGACCCAGATGGCGAATGGCGTTTCGCCCACTGCCGGAGATATCCAGAGCATCCAGGTCTACGGAGATCGGGAAGCAGACTTCGGTGTCTCGCGCACTGTTGTCCACGATCAGCAAGTGGGCGGATCCGGCCCCGGTATCACTTCTAACAATCGCGTCCGGGCTGAGCGGCGGTACTGCGACCCCATCCAGGCTGCACGCAACCCCACCATTTGCGCCGACAGTTATTACAATCTCGCCAGTGCCAACGGGTGGGGGCGAGCCAGGCGTGACTGCGGGGCTCTGCGTGGCTGACGCGGCGGGCGCGTCCCATGCCTTATCGTGCAAGTCGCAACCTGAGAGTGGAACCGACAGAACGGCGAATAGCAGTACTGCGATAGATGGCCCGCGTGAACGGCTCATGGACGAATACTCCTGGCTTGCTGACGAGAGATTTTCGACGGATTAGCCGGTTAGCTGTGCCTTGAGCGAATCGGGCGCGGTAACGGGCTCCTTGCAGGTATAGTTCTCGCACACATACGCGGTGACACGATTTTCGCGCGGCTTTCTGTTAACTAGAAGCGGCCAGCCCTCATCTGAAATTCCATCGCCCGCGACCAGAATATGGTTGGGAAGGTAACGGCTGCGGATAGGTTCGAGCATAGCCTGAAATTCCGTCGAACTCCTGTCTCCGACCAGCGCGATCTCCTTTGGCGTGGAGAGGTAGAAATCCAGCGCGCCCAGCATTCGCGCGAATCCCGAGGGATGCTTTTCCAGCAGAGGCGCCAATTTGCGCAGGACCGCCGCAGCGAAGTTTCTGTAAGCTTCGCTGCCTGTAAGTAGGGCGAGCCGCAGCATCAGATCGACCGCCACGGAGTTACCGCTGGGTACAGCGTTATCGTCCCAGTCACGCGGTCGCTGGATGAGCGATTCGTGGTCTTCCGAGGTTGCGAAGAAGCCGGCGCCTCCGGGAGTCTTGTCGGAGAACGCATCTGCGATGGTGGAAGCTATCTCTTCGGCGTGGCGAATCCACGCTGGATCGAAAGTCGCCTCGTACAGCCAAAGGAGTCCCTCCGCATAGAACGCATAGTCCTCCAGGCAGCCGTTTAGGTGAGCCTCGCCACCGCGAGAGGTCCGCAGCAGCCGAAAGCGCCCCGCATCGTCGCGCGTACCGTGGTGCGACAGAATGAACTCCGCGTTATTCTTGGCCGCTTCGACGAAATCGGCACGCCCAAATGCGGCGCCACATTCAGCCAGTGCGGCCAGCATCAGGCCGTTCCAGGACGTGAGTATCTTGTCGTCCAGCGCCGGCTTGATTCTGCGCTCTCTAGCCTCGAACAGCTTCGCTCGACCGCTGTCCAGAATACGAGCTGCCTCCTGTAACGGGAGACCGAACTCCTTGGCGACGTCCTGCGCGTCCTTAACGACCCGGAGAATGGTTTTGTCTTCCCAGTTGCCTGGCGCCGTCACGTCGTAGAAGGCGTTGAACACGAGTGCGTCGCGCTTGCCCAGCACGGAGTCGATCTCATCAGGCGTCCAGACGAAGAACTTGCCTTCCACGCCCTCGCTGTCGGCGTCCTGAGCGGAATAGAATCCGCCGTTCGGGGCCGTCATCTCACGCAGTACGTACTCCAACGTCTCTTCGGCAACGCCTCGGTAGAAGGTTTTCCCGGTGGCCTGCCAGGCCCGACAGTATATCTGCGCCAACTGCGCGTTGTCGTAGAGCATCTTTTCGAAATGAGGCGCCAGCCAGATCTCATCGGTGCTGTAACGGTGAAATCCGCCTCCAAGCTGGTCGTAGATACCGCCCATCGCCATGCGCTGAAGCGTACGCTCGACAAGTGAAAGCGGCTCCTGCTGATGTGTTCGGACATGAGTTCGAAGCAGGAAGTCGAGATTCATCGGCTGCGGAAATTTAGGGGCTCCCACAAACCCGCCATTGCGCCGGTCGAACTGCCCGGCGAGCGTCTTATAGGCTGAATCCAGCAGGGCAGGAGTAAGAAGTGTATCGGAAAGTCCCCCCAGGAGATTATCGCCCTCTATTAGGTCAGCAGTCAACTCGACGCTCTGTTGGTCAATCTCGCTGCGCTGCTGCACCCAGGCGGTAGCCACCGCGGTAAGTATGCGCGGAAACCCCGGTCGGCCGTAGAGGTCATTGGGCGGGAAATAAGTGCCGCCGAAGAACGGTTTGCCTTCCGGCGTAAGAAATACCGTCATGGGCCATCCACCCTGTCCGGTAAGTCGCTGGACGGCGCTCATGTAGATCGAATCGACTTCGGGGCGCTCTTCGCGATCGACCTTAACGCTAATGAAATCCGCGTTCATCTGCTGCGCGATTTCCACGTTTTCAAAGCTCTCGCGCTCCATCACGTGGCACCAGTGGCAGGCGGAGTAGCCAACGGAAAGCAGGATAGGGCGATCCTGTTCGCGAGCCGCCGCGAAGGCTTCCGGTCCCCATGCGTACCAATCCACCGGATTGTGCGCATGCTGTAGCAGATACGGGCTTGTTTCGTGAATAAGGCGATTCGTAGGTTTGGGACTGCTCATATGCACTTCCTTGGATGCGAGATACACGGAATACCTGGTATTGTACCCCGGTTAACCGGGTTCGGAAGGCGGAAGGCTTGCACTCCGCGTTACGGAGGAATGGCGCCCTGTCACGACGAACTCAAGTCTGCTGAGATCGGCGCCGATTGAAAGAGGATGCAGTTACAAAAGGACAAGTGATGATCAAAATAGGAATTGTTTTGAGCCTTCTGTTCGGGATCAGCCTGTCGTGCGCGGCACTCGCGCAAGGTACGAACACTCCGCCGAGCCGCCTGCGAGACATACAGAAAATCGTCTGTTTGGGAGACAGCATTACTCAGGCCGGTGAAGGGCCAGGCGGTTACGTTTGGCTGGTGCGACGCTATCTGGAGCAGTTGTACCCCGACATGGAAGTCATCAATGCCGGCATATCCGGCCATAAATCCACCGATATGCTGGATCGATTTCAGCGCGACGTACTCGATAAGAAGCCGAACATGGTAACCATCAGTGTCGGGGTAAACGACGTGTGGCATGGCTTCTACGACAACCATCCTGGTGGAGATGGACCGCGCGGTGTGACTCTTGAGGACTATCGCAAGAATGTCGAGGAGATGATCCGCCGCGCCGTCGCTTCGGGAGCCAAAGTCGTCGTGCTATCGACTACCGTAATTCACGAGGATCTGCAAAACCGGGAGAACGCGAAACTCGTAGGATATAATGCGGCGTTGCGCGATCTCGCCCGCAAACACCATGCGGTCTTTATCGACTTCCAGAAGCCGTTTCAAACTCTGATAAAGGACTATCGCGCGACTGGAGCCAGGGACAATCTGCTGACCGGCGACGGAGTTCATATGAACCCGCTTGGCAACAAGGTAATGGCCTACACGATACTTTCGGGTCTCGAAGTTCCAGCGGATCTCATGAACGGCGCTAGAGATGCAGCCGAGAAACGATGACGGTCGCCGTTTCTGGATGCAGCGCTCAGCGTAGTTATCGCCCAATTGCGGTTTGCCGTCCCTACGGCTGGCTGCCGAGCCACTACCATGAATAATAGCTATCGTGCGACATTGATGATCGTTGGACTTTTGCTTGCAATTAGCATTGCCGGCTGGCGATTGCTGCAAATCGAAAGCGCCGGTGCACGCGCTGGAGCCGCGCCCAGCACGGAAGTCGTGCAAAGAGCCCCTGTGCCGGAGGTAAAGCCGGCGACTAAGCCTGCACCCGTGCGAGACAAGGTGGCGGATATCATTGCGGCCGCGCAGCGTGGCGATGTCAATACTGTCCTTGCGATGGTCGGGAAGGGTGTCAATATAAACGCTATAGGACCGGATGGACTAACACCCCTGCTTGCCGCAGTCAGTCGAGGAAGCGTGACGCCCGCTCAGATCGAGAAATTGCTTCACGCCGGCGCGGACGCCTCTGCACGCGACAGCAATGGCCGCGATGCGCTTACTTTTGCGGTAGAAAAGGACGATCTCTCCACCATTATAGCGCTGTTAAAGGGCAGTGGAAAATTGGCGGAACGCGCCGCCGGAGCCTTGAAAAGCGCTGCCTCACAGAATCATATTGAGGCGCTCAAGGCCATGCTCGACAATGGTGTGGACGTGAATCAAGTGAGTAAGGATGGCAGTACGGCGCTGGACGCGGCGATTCAGCGCGGCGAATCCGAAACCGTTCGGTTTCTTCTGGGGCGAGGGGCGGACCCGAACCATAAGGATAACGCGAGCGTCACCGCGCTCATGCATGCGGTGGAGCGCGGTGATCGTGATATGATCCAGGCCGTTGCCGAGAAAGCCGGCGCCAATATCAATGAGCGAAACAGTAAGGGTGAGACCGCGCTTATGCTCGCCGTCCGAGCCAAGAGCGCCGATTTGGCCAAACCCCTTCTCGATGCGGGCTCCGACGTCAACGCTGCCGACTTCGAAGCAAGTACGCCGCTCATGTCCGCGGCGGCAGCCGGCAGCAGCGATCTAGTGCAGTTGTTGCTTGACAAGGGCGCGGACGTACATATTAAGGACGCGCAGGGCGAAACGGCGCTCTCACTCGCGCGCAAAAGCGAACATACCGAAGTCGCCGATCTGCTTATAAAGGCAGGCGCGCCCGACGAGAACAACTAAACCCAATACCGACTAAATTAG
>JAYTEU010000186.1:0-3048 GCA_043734985.1 Chthonomonadaceae bacterium | reverse complement strand
CGAGGCCCTGGAGGGCATCCGGGATGCGCTCGATCTGGTGAGGCAGTCACGGGCAAGCGTCGACTCTCGGGTAAGCCGCCATGAGAAACCGCTTCTCAGTCTTGAGGCGCTGATATATGCCTCCCCGGCAGGCATGGAAGACACGGCGCGCTGCCTCCGCGCGGCGGCTCCGATTGCCGGCGCACTCGTGGGCCTGCTTCACGAGCGCGGAGAGACTGAGGCGGTCGGCTGCTATTGGGCGCGGCAGGCCGAATGCCAGGTTACCGCGTGGAATGAACTCATCGACCGCTATCTGGGCTGGATCGATATCCTGGCGTCGCCACCCGAGGGCGGTTTGCTCGTGCTGGGCTCGGAAGCGCACGAGTGGAGGCGTCAGGCGCTGGCATCCGTTCCCTCCTTGCGCATGCTGGCAACGGGAGACGTGCCCGGGTTGCGGCCGCTCCTGGCGCTTCAGCGGCGGGCGCCGGAGATGAGTTTGCCGTCGCCCATAATCGCCTGGCTGGATGCCCTTGCTTCGGCCGCCGGACGCGCCCAATCCTGCGCCGACGATCGGATGGCGCAGGCCGGATGCGCCGTGATGAAGATGCGGAAATTCGCCGAAGCCATGAATATGCGGTTCCTGTACGATACGGATCGCCGCCTGTTCTATACCGGTTACAACGTGAGCGAGCGGCGAATGGACCAGGGGTATTACGATCTGCTGGCAAGCGAGGCACGGCTGGGAAGCTTTATCGCGGTGGCGCGAGGCGACGTGCCGATGGACCATTGGTGGGCGCTCGGCCGTCCCTACGGATCGGCATACGGGGAACGCGCATTGCTTTCCTGGAGCGGCACGATGTTCGAATACCTGATGCCTCTGCTATTGACGCGTAGTTTCGAGAACTCCATGCTGGACGAAGCATGCAGGGCGGCCGTTATCTGCCAGATCGCCTATGGGAAGCAGCGGAACATCCCGTGGGGCATTTCCGAAGCGGCCTTCAGCGCGCTGGATGCAAACCACATCTATCAGTACCGGGCTTTCGGCGTGCCCGGCCTGGGTATTAAGCGCGGACTGGAGGACGACCTTGTTATCGCTCCTTATGCATCCGCGCTTGCGCTTCAGGTAGATCCGCGATCGGCAGTAAAGAATCTGGAAAAACTGTCCCGCCTGGGTATGCGCGGGGCTTTCGGCTTCTACGATGCCATCGACTATACGCGCCAGCATAAGCCGCAGGGCGAACGCGGCGTCATCGTTTACACCTACATGGCGCATCACCAGGGGATGATCTTGACCGCGGTCGACAATGTCCTCAATAGTCAAATCTGGCAGAAACGCTTTCACCGCAATCCCTCCGTTCGCGCCACCGAGTCGCTGCTGTACGAACGTATCCCGCGGCAGCCCGCAATGATCAAAGTCAACGAGCAGAAGGAGATCATTCCGAAACTGGCTCCGCTTTCCAGGGCGCCGGCCGAGGGGCATATCGACACTCCGAACAGTTCGACGCCGAAAACGATTCTGCTTTCGAACGGCGCCTATAGCATAATGGTGACGAACGCGGGCGGCGGGTACAGCCAGTGGCGCGACGTCGAGATCACGCGCTGGTCGGCCGATACCACCCGCGACAATAGCGGCGCCTTTTGTTACCTTAAGGATCTGGAGACAGGCGCGGTCTGGTCCAATGGCTTCCAGCCCGTTCGGGCCTTGCCGCAGCAGTATTCGGTGGTTTTTACCGCCGACAAGGCCGAGTTCCGGCGGCGCGACGGCGGTATCGAGACGAACACTGAAATCGTTGTTTCGCCGGAGGATGACGTCGAAGTGCGGCGAATCACGCTGGTCAACCGATCGAAGCGGAGGCGCAACATCGAGGTGACGAGTTACGTGGAGATTGCGCTCGCCCAGCATAACGCGGACCGCGCCCACCCGGCTTTCAGCAAGCTCTTCGTCGAAACCGAAGCGCTGCCGGAGATGGATGCGCTGCTCGCATGGCGACGCCCGCGCTCGGCGGAGGATGCGTCGCTCTGGGCCGTCCATATTGCAGCCGATGACGCCAGTTTCGAGATGTACGCGCAATATGAGACCGACAGAGCGCGTTTTCTGGGCAGAGGGCGCGCGACCGATAGGCCCGTGGCGATCGAGGGCGAATTGAGCAATACCGCCGGGGCCGTTCTAGATCCGATCTTCAGTCTGCGGCGGCGTGTCTCCCTGCGCCCCGGCCAGCGCGTTCAGATCGCCTACGTCACCGGCGCGGCCGGATCGCGCGAGGCCGCGATCGCCCTTGCCGCCAAGTACTGCGATATTCAGGCCGCAAATCGCGCGCTGGAAATGGCCTGGACTCATGCGCAGCTCGAGCTGAGGCATCTCCGCATTCATCAGGACCAGGCGCAGTTGTTCCAGCAGCTTGCCGGCGATGTATTGTATCCGAACGCTCGCCTGCGCCCCTCTTCGGAACTGCTGACCGCAAATACCCTAGGACAGATGCGTCTTTGGGCGCATGGTATCTCCGGCGATCTGCCGATAGTGGTGGTAACCATCGCGGACTACGAGGATATCGATCTGGTTAGACAGGCGCTTATGGCGCACTCCTACTGGCGTCAGCGCGGCCTCAAGACAGACCTCGTGATCCTGAACGAGGAGGCGGTGGCCTACGATCAGCCCTTACATAACCGTCTTGCCGGACTTGTCGCGGCGCTTTCGCAGGCGAGCGGCGCGGAGCAGAAGGGTGGAGTATTCCTGCGCCACGACGGCCAGATACCGAACGAGGAACGCACGCTCCTCCTGAGCGCCGCGCGCATCCTCCTGGTCGCCGCGCGTGGATCGCTGGCGCAGCAGTTCGGCATCCCGAAGCAGGCGATTCCGCTGCCGTCCGCCTTCGTAAAGAACGTTCGCAGCAGTGAAGAGGTATCGCCCCCGCTTCCTTTCATGGAGCTCTCCTATTTCAATGGCCTTGGCGGGTTCACCGGCGACGGCAGGGAGTACGCCATCTATCTCGGACCTGGCGACAATACGCCGATGCCCTGGATCAACGTCATGGCCAATCCGTCTTTTGGCGCGATGGTTTCGGAGTCAGG
>JAYTEU010000185.1:0-2187 GCA_043734985.1 Chthonomonadaceae bacterium | reverse complement strand
CCGACCATGATCGCGGTGGGAGTTGCCAGACCGAGCGCGCAGGGGCAGGCGATGATAAGCACGGAGACAAACGCCAGGAGAGCCTGCTGGAGCCGCATCTCCGGTGGAGCGAGGTCGTACCAGCCGACGAAGGCGGCGATAGCGATCGTCAAAACGATCGGTACGAAGATGCCGCTTATGACATCGGCCAGCCGCTGAATGGGAGCCTTGCTGCCCTGGGCATTCTGGACGAGCCGGATGATCTGCTGAAGCGCGGTATCCTTGCCGACCTTCGTCGCCTCAAACTGGAAAGCCCCTGTCCGGTTCAGAGTGGAGCCGAAGACCTCGTCGCCGGGGCGCTTCTCGACGGGCAGGCTCTCGCCGGTCAGCATGGCCTCATCGACCGCGCTCTCGCCGCTCCGCACGATCCCGTCCACCGGAATCTTCTCGCCAGGCCGAACGAGGATGAGATCGCCGGAAGCGACCTGGTCGATAGGTATGTCCTGCTCGCGGCCGTTCCGGATTACTCGCGCCGTCTTCGCCTCCAGGCCCATCAGGCTGCGGATGGCGTCTCCCGTGCGCGCCTTGGCTCTCGCTTCCAGCAGGCGGCCCACCAGGAGGAGCGCGATGATGATCGCGGCGGCCTCGAAATAGACCGGCGCCATCGCTCCGTGCGCGGCGTGCGCGGTGACCAGTTGCGGCGTGGCCGTGGCGACCGCGCTATAGAGGTAGGCGGCGCCTACACCAAGCGCGACCAAGGTGTTCATGTCGGCGGCACGATGCTTCAGGCTGTTCCACGCGCCTTGGAAGAACGTGCCGCCCGAATAGACAAGGACAGGGGTTGTGAGCGCAAACTGTAGCCAGTCGCTGCCTGGGAAGTTTAGGTGCGTCATGCCCAGCACGGCTACCGGCACGCCGAAAAGCAGCGCGACTGCCAGCTTTTTCCGTATCTCGCCGACCTCCGCGTCACGCGCCTTCTGCTCCCAGTCCCGCTCAGATTCGCCGGACGCGGCAGGCGGAGCCCGGCGGATGTCGTAGCCGCTGTCGCGCACGACCTCACAGATCGCGTCCCTGTCCGTCAGGTTCGGATCGAAGGTGACCGTCGCTCTTTCGTTGGCAAAGTTGACGTTCGCGGCCACCACGCCGCCTGCCCGGTTAAGGTTTTTTTCGATCCGCGCGGAACAGGCGGCGCACGTCATTCCGGAGATGGGCAGCGTGACCTGCTCGGTTTGCGCAGACGATTCTCCAATTGCAGCGCTCATGGCTTACTCTCTTCCGGCTCCTCGACTATTAGCTTCCCGCGCAGCATGTTCATGCCGCACGTGAAAGTGAACTCTCCGGCCTTCATAGGTGTGAACTCCACGGGCGTCGTCTTGAACGCCGGGAGGGGCTTTGCGATGCCGAAGTCGCCGAAGACTACGGTGTCGGAGCACGACTCCGTCTCCTCCCTGTCGAAATTCAGGCGAACGGGACGGCCCCTGGCGACCACGATAGTGTCGGGGGAGTACCCGCCCTTGACGACGATATCGATCTCCTGGACGCCCCCGGCGCCTGCCACGGCCTGAGCGCGGGCGCGCTCGCCGAGGAAGAAGAACCACACTACCAGTGCGATCGCAAGCGCGCCGCCGATGGTGACGACGATCTGTGATGGTTCCATCCGGTGCTCCTAATCTGCTATTCGCCGACGGGGAATCCCGCGCGATCGAGCGCCGCCGTTAGCGATTCGCGAGTCACCTCCGTATTGTGCGATACGGTTACTCGCTTGGTCTCGATATCGACCGCTGTACCCGTGACGCCCGCGATTTTGCCGAGCGCCTTCTGTATGGCCGCCGCGCACCCCCCGCACTCGATGTCCGGGGCGGTCAAGGTTGTCGTCTGCATGGTCGTTTCCTTTCGATTGCGCAACTATCTCAAAAACCGCGAGAGCACGGTTCGGACTTCCGCGACGAGCTCGTCTTGGGTCATGGGTTTGGCGCAGGCGTGCTCCGTTTCGGTGCCGTGGCCCAGGACACAGCTCTCCACATGATCGGTGAGCAGCTCGATGCCCAGCGCATCCAGCGCGGACCGGACGGCTGCGACCTGTACGAGGATATCCACGCAGTAGCGATCGTCGTCCAGCATCTTTTGTATGCCGGTCACCTGGCCGGAAATTCGGTTCAGCCGGCCCTTCAGTTTTTTGCGCTTTGCGTCCTGCATAGTTGTTTTCAT
>JAYTEU010000184.1:0-2872 GCA_043734985.1 Chthonomonadaceae bacterium | reverse complement strand
ATCACCTGGAGCGAGGCGAGTGCGGCGGCGCAGGCCATCGGGTTACCGCCGTAACTCGTGGAGGCAGAAATCTTGTCGAATGCGCCTTTGATCTCTTCGCGCGCGACCATTGCCGTTACCGGAAATCCGTTGCCGAAACCCTTGCCGAGCGTGCTGATGTCGGCGACAGTGCCCCAGTGCTCCATCGCCAGGTAGGCACCGGTTCGCCCCATGCAGGTGAGAACCTCGTCGGCGATGAGCAGCATTCCGTGCCGCTCGCAGAACGCCTTTAGCTTTGGGAAGAAGTCGTCCGGCGGGAGCACGGAGCCGCCCCATCCCTGGATCGGCTCGACCACAAAGGCTGCAAGCTGGCCGGTGGTCGCATTGTCCACGAACTCCTCGTAGAAGGCGATATAGGCGTCAGAATCGATACTGCCATCGGCCCTCTTGAAATGTGGCCGATAGGGATTGGGGCGCGGGACCATGTAGAACCCTTCGGCCCGCGCCGCGCCGTTGGTGCGGTTCATCTTGGCGAGGCTCACCGCGTGCCCGGACTTCCCGTGGAAGTCCATAAAGCAGCTCAGGAATTCGTGCCGGCCGGTGTGGGCGCGGGCGGCGCGCAGAGCGGCTTCCACGGCAGTAGTACCGGAGTCGTAGAGCTGCACGCCGTTGACGCCCGGCGGTAGAATCGATACAAGCTTTTCCAGCAGTTCCGCCTTGATCGGCGTTGTAAAGTCGTGGCAGTTCATCAGCGTCCGCGCGGCGCGAGCGACCGCCTCCGATACTTTGGGGTGGCAGTGGCCCAGGGTAGTCACATAAATACCGGAAGAAAAATCGATGTAGCTGTTGCCGTCCACATCCGTGAGCGTGACGCCGAACCCCTCCTTGAAGCAGACGGGATGGAGACGCACCTGCGATGAAAGGCCTTTGAAGGTACCCACGATCCTGCCATGAAGCGCGCGCGATTCCGGACCGGGGCTCTCCGTCACCATGTTCGGCAGGCGGGCGAGATCGACGCCGATCCGCCACCAGTCTTTATGGCTTGCAGTTTGTGGTTTGTCGCTTGGCAGGTCCGAGATTTCTATGGCAGTTCTCCTTTTCGTTAGCGAAGACAGGTAAGCCGTCGCCGACCTAGCTGCACGCATCGCTGCGCACAGGGCTGACGGCGTTCATTTCATATCGTTCAAAGCGGTCTTCATCGCGGTCAGAAGCTGCACTGTATAGGTTTCAATACTGGCAAAGTTTGCGCCTACCTGTTGGGGCGCGGTCTGGCCATTGGTGAAGGGTGGCTTCGCTTCATACGTGATATTGAGTACTTTGTCGACGGCGGAAGAGTGAAGTTTGCGAAGTCCGGCGTGGAGCCTGGGATCGTACCAGTTGTTCTGGTAGCCATGTCGATGCTGCCATGCCTCGGCGGCGGTCACGAGATTGCCGAGCGCGGATTTGAGGCCGGGGCCCATTTCCGGAGCGCGCGCGATGTCTTCCAGACCGGCGCGGAGCCTCAGTTGGAGCGCCAGGTCTGTTATGAAGCGCCGCGGGCTCCCGAAAAGGAGGCCCTTTAGGCGGCCGGGAGCGAGCTTGGCATCCGGCAGCGCTTCCAGCTCGGCGGCGACTGAGCGCATTTTGAGCGCGTCGCTGCCCTGGAGCGTGCGCCAGGCGGCGACGATTGCCGTGCCCTCGCCAGGAATGAGGCCGTCGGCGAATTCGACATAGTCTGCATCGGCCAGCGGAAGGCCGAGCGCGCCCCGTACGAAGGCGAACGTATTGGGAAGCTGGACGCAGTGGGTCTGCGCGTTGCCCATCACGCCGCGCGGACCGGCCTCGCCCGCGCCCTTGTACGTGTTCTCGTTGCCGAAGTTTGTCATCGGGAAGGACGGTTCGCCTTCGATCAGGCCATAGTTGAAGCGTACCACCCTGTCGGCAATTCCCAGTTTTTCGGCGTACGGCAACCCGTTGGCGATGCCCCACGGCTCCGGGTTCAGCGCCTTTACCCTCGTTAAGACGTCCTGTTGCTCGTCCGCCGTGCCCAGCAGGAGCTTGCCGGTTTCGTAAAAGCGGCTCCAGCCCTGCCACCCGGCGTGCATCCAGTAAATCAGCTCGATCCCCGGCCTTACGCGGTCCAGCATCTTCCTGTGTTCCGCCAACAGGCGGACGAAGTCTGCATTCGTCGAGCCTGGCCAGCCGCCGGGATCGCTGTCGATGATCGCGACTCCGTCGACTTTCGCGAGCGGTTTCATCAGTTTCTCACGCCAATTTACCAGACTCCTCAGGGCCGCCGGATCGGCAGGATTGATGATCTCGTCGCTCCAGTAGTAGTGACGTGTCTCGAAAGTCGCTCGGGCGGCGCCCTTGCGGAAGCGGATATTCGGGCATATTACGACGTATACCCGCATGCCCATTTCGTTGTGGAGCATATCGATCACTTTGTTTAGCTTGGAAAGATTGGCGCGGTCGCTCGGCGTCAGCGGGTCCGGCATGATCTCGAGCATGGGCCAGAGGAGAAACGTGTTGTAGCCGATCTGCTTCATTCCCTCCGCGTAACCGCGCCAATCCTCCTGCGTCCAGGTGCGCGCCGCGTACGGGTGGTTGTAGGGCCAGTGCTGGTGAACGTACATGCCTATCATTTTGTCAGACCTTCGTAGAGTCGATGAGGCAGTGACGGGATTGGGGGATGAGAGGGTAAGGGGGCTCGACGGTGACCGGGTAAGTTGGGCGACTGAGCTACGCGATTGGGGCATTATCGCTTGTTGCGCGACAGCAATTGAAGCGCAGCATAGCAGCGCTGCCGAAGCGAGGGCGCTGCAATATGGGAAACACAGGGCAAGGCGTCGGTGCAGCCATGTTTTGGGAAGTGACGCCAGTCGTGCTGGAAACGCATTTATGTCACGGAGAG
>JAYTEU010000183.1:0-7249 GCA_043734985.1 Chthonomonadaceae bacterium | reverse complement strand
CAGCTTTCCATGGCGGAGACGCCTCCCACCGTGATCATGCTCTGCGGGCTGCAGGGCGCGGGCAAGACTACTCTGTGCGGCAAGCTCGCTCAATGGTTTAAGAAACAGGGCCGAAGTCCCCTGATGGTCGCATGCGACATCTACCGCCCCGCCGCCGTGAAGCAGCTTCAAGTCCTTGGCGGGCAGGTAGACGTGCCGGTGTTCACGCTGCCGGCTGACCTCGAAAAGAGCCCTCCGAGCATCGCCCGACAGGCCATCCAGCAAGCGATCCAGAATGGGAACGACATCGTCCTCTTGGATACCGCCGGCCGGCTCGCAATCGATGACGAGCTGATGGATGAGCTGGGCCAGATGAAGGCTTGGGTCAAGCCGCACGAGATTCTGCTCGTCGTGGACGCGATGGTCGGACAGGACGCCGTTAATTTCGCGCAGCAGTTCAATGAGAAGCTGGCGATCAGCGGCTTCGTCATGACAAAGATGGACGGCGATTCGCGCGGAGGCGCGGCCCTCTCCATCCGCGAGATCACCGGCGTACCGATCAAGTTTCTAGGCACCGGCGAAAAGCTGGATATGCTGGAGCCCTTTCATGCGGACCGGCTTGCATCGCGCATTCTGGGAATGGGCGACATTCTCAGCCTTATCGAGCGCGCGCAGGAAGCGGTCGACGAGAAAACGGCCGCCGAGATCGAGAAGCGTCTCAGCGAGAATAAGTTCGACCTGAACGATTTTCTCGAGCAGATGCAGATGATGAAAAAAATGGGCCCGCTGGAAAATATAATCAAGATGCTGCCGGGGATGGGCGCCGCACTGCCGGAAGATATGCAGATTGATCCGAAGGTCATGGTGCGCAAAGAAGCGATCGTCCAGTCGATGACTTCCAAGGAGCGGGGTAACCCACAGCTCATCACCGGATCGCGGCGGCGGCGCATCGCGGCAGGCTGCGGTCAATCAGTTCAAGAGATCAACCAGTTTCTGACCGAGTTCGAGCAGATGCGCAAAATGATGCGAATGGCCATGAATCAGCAGCCCGGCGCCAAGGGTTTTCCCGGTCGCGCACCCAATGCACCCGGCGCGCCTCGTCCGCCTGGTACGCTCAGGAAGATGCCCAAAGGCGGTCGGCGCTTCGGATTTCCTTTCCGGGGCTGATTTCGATGGAAACCGCGCCTGGTGAATCTTTCTTACGAAGTAACGCTTAAGTGGCAGTTGCCGCTGATAGTGTAATACAGTTCATATTTGCAAGTCCGACCGCACCATACGCGCCGGATGAAACGTCAAAAGGAGTGTGAGGAATTGCCGGTCAAAATTCGCCTGAAACGTATAGGAGCCAAAAAGCGCCCCTTCTATCGCATAGTAATAGCAAATAGCACTTGCTCGCGCGATGGTCGCTTTATCGAGAACATCGGTCACTACGACCCCCTCAAGAATCCGCCGATTATCCACTTGGATGAAGAAAAAGCGCTGCGCTGGCTCGGACATGGCGCGCAGCCGACAGATACTGCCCGAGCATTACTTAAGAAACAGGGTATAATGGATCGTTTTGAAGCGGCGAAAGCAGCCGCGCGCCAGGCCAAATAATATACTGAAGAAATCCGTCGAAGACCTCGTGTCATCCTGGAGGGTACACCAATGCAACAGCTCATCGAATACCTTGTAAAAGCGTTAGTTGACGAACCGGACCTGGTGAATATCACTGAAGTTCCGCAGGAGGAATCGACTACATATGAGGTCCGGGTTGCTCCCGGCGACCTCGGCAAAGTAATCGGCAAACAGGGCCGGATTGCCAATGCGCTTCGTACCGTCGTGAAATCCGTCGCGATGAAAGACAAGAAGAAAGTCTACGTCGAAATTATCGCGTAGGCCCTACGGTTGAGGGAGTAAGTGTAATCGGTTGGCCGAACCTTCAAGGACTGCAGTTGCACACGAAGGCTGGAGCTTTACGGTTGGGGAGATCCTCTCGCCGTTCGGGCGAGTGGGCGAAGTCAAAGTTCGCCTAGATACGGATTTCCCCGACCGTTTTGCGCGCCTGAAACGGGTCTGTCTTCGGTGGCCCACAGGTGACGCCAGAATCGTCGAAGTCGAGCGGTCAAGGCTCCACAAAGGCCAGATCCTGCTCAAAGTCAAGGGCATGGAATCCATCGACGACGCGGAAACGCTAAGAAATGCGCTCGTTCAAATCCAGCCCGACGACGCCATTCAACTGCCCGCAAATGAATATTACATTCATGATCTGATCGGCTGCGATGTCGTAACCGCCGAAGGGCGATTGCTGGGATCGCTGACTTCGGTGCTGGTTAACCCGGCAAACGATGTCTATGTCGTCGGCCAGGGCAAGTCGGAGATACTGCTTCCGGCAGTCCGAGATGTCATTGTTAACGTGAACCTCGTAAGCAGGCGCATCGTCGTACAGCCTACGCCGGGCCTTTTGCCGGACGAGCAGGAACCGCAGACGTCCGGACCGGCAGTCTCCTGAGTTGCGGAGCGTTGGAACAGAGCGCCCTTAAGCGGGCAACCGCCATGCGAATTGATATTGTAACGGTTTTTCCGGAGATGGTACGCGATGCGCTGGCGCACAGCATCGTCAAACGCGCCATCGATAGCGGGATCGTTTCGATCAACGTTGTGAATCTGCGCGAATTCACACGCGACCGACACAAGACAACCGACGATACGCCCTACGGCGGCGGCGGCGGCATGGTGATGAAGATCGAGCCTATTGCGAGGGCGCTGATCCATCTGACTTGCGCCGCAAGTGAAACAAATAGCGATTCGGAAACCGCTACGGGTCTGGAATTCGTTAAATCCGAGTTCGATCGGCTCGTCGGTTTCCCGGCGAGGTGCAGGCAGGCTGGAGTTCGAGTAGCGCTTACCGACCCGCGTGGCATGCGCTTCGACCAGCAAACGGCTCGCAAATGGGCGAATGACGACCATTTAATTCTTTTGTGTGGCCATTATGAAGGCGTTGACGATCGGGTGAGACAGCGGCTGGTTACGGACGAAGTTTCGATTGGAGACTATGTTCTGACTGGTGGAGAGCTGCCTGCATTGGTAATCGTGGACGCCGTGACGCGGCTGCAGGCAGGCGCTCTGGGCGATGTGGCAGCGACGGACAAAGACACGTTTTCGGAAGACCTGCTGGAGTACCCGCACTACACGCGGCCGTACGCGTTCGTGGGCTGGAAGACCCCGGATATTCTGCTGTGCGGGCACCATGCCGAGATACAGCGCTGGCGTCGATGGCATCAACTGCACGACACGCATAATAGGCGACCGGACCTGTACCAAAAGCTCGCTCTGTCCGCGAGCGAACTGAAGCTTTTCACTGGGCCGGAGCCGACCGCCCCGGTCGATGACCGGCAAGACCGACAAAACTCCAAGATCAAGAAGCACGAGGATACCGATGGCACTGGGATATGAGACTATTCGCGAAATAGAGCGCGAAGAGATCGTAAGATCGCGCGAAATATGGGCCAGCAATGAGAATCGCCGCCGCGAGCAGGATGCGAAGGACAAGAAGCGAACGTTCACCGATTCCGACCGCGTAAGCGTAGAACAGCGTATTCCCCTTCCCCGTTTCCGAGCCGGCGACACGATTAAGGTACACGCGAAGGTCGTCGAAGGCGACAAAGAGCGCATCCAGGTCTTTGAAGGCGTTGTGATCGCGCAGAACCATGAGAGCGTGCGCAAGTGCTTTACGGTACGGAAGATCTCGCATTCCGTTGGGGTTGAGCGCACATTTCTCCTGAATTCTCCGCGCGTTGAGAAGATTGAGGTCGTGCGATTGGGTAAGGTTCGCCGCGCCAAGCTCTACTATTTACGAGCCAAGGTCGGCAAGCAGGCGCGCATCAAAGAGGATCGCAACGCGAAGCGCTAGAGCCTAACTATGAACCCAACTACAGATACCGGCGTCGGCGAAATATTTGCCAGTCTCAGCGTCGGGATGATCACGTTGATCGCGCTGGCGCTTACTATGCTGCGGCTATTACTGCTGTCGCTAAAGGCGCCTCGGCCTGATAAAGCCGACGACGTACATCCCATGGCGCGCGGCCTTGCCGAGATTCTCGAATCGCTCATTATTGCCGGAATCCTCGTCTTTCTGATCATTCGCCCGTTCTTCGTGCAGGCGTTCTTCATTCCGTCCGAATCGATGGAGCCGACCTTGCTGGGACACGATCAGAGCACTTCGCACCAGGATACGGTCCATGATCACATCTTCGTCAATAAACTGATCTATCGCTACAGCGAGCCGAAACGAGGCGACATCATTGTCTTCCGCGCTCCCGCCCGCGCCGATGGCGAGCATGCGGAACTGGCTGAGAAGAAGGAAAATGTGCTCATCAAGCGCCTGATCGGCATACCTGGTGACCACATCGAAGTCAAACCAAGCCCTAGTAGGACAAGCGACGGACAGACAGCCTATGCGGTGTATCGTAACGGCAAGATGCTGGACGAACACCTCTACACCAAGGAGCCGATGCTGCCACCTGCCTCGGGCGCTGTGTACGGCGTCACGAAGGAGCTTGTGCTCACTCCAGGGCAGCTCTTCGTCATGGGCGACAACCGGAATGACAGCAACGACAGCCGCTACTGGGGCACTCTTGACCGCGACCGCGTCATAGGCAAAGCCAACTTTATCTTCTTCCCCTTCAACCGGATACGGATTCTCGGGCCACCCAAATAAGCGCTCGAAAATTGCTTTTGGCCCCGCTGCCGCTTCGGCCGCGGGGCCATTTGCGTTTGGTCGGCCCCTGCGCGAGCGGCGTGGGATTATAATCCTCGCTGGGGAATCGCTAAGCCCACGTACTTGCTCGCGGGTGAGCTCAGGGGGAGAATTAGTCTACGGTGGCGAATCGATAATTGAATTGGTTGGGAGGATTATCAAGCAGATGACGCGGTGGGCAGCGGCGCCATTAGGTACGGATTTGTGGCAGGAGGAGCGGCGTGCCTGGGAGGGCGGCGCTCGCTGCGTCGCCGGTATCGATGAGGCCGGCCGGGGGGCGCTGGCCGGGCCGGTGGTCGCCGCCTGCGTCGTCCTTCCCTTTGAGTGTGAGATGCCGGGCGTAAACGATTCGAAGTTGCTTTCGCCGCGGCAGCGTGAAACTGCTTTTGAGCGCATCTTCGCAGCGGCGCGGGGCATAGGGGTCGGCGCAGTCGAGGCGGATCAGATCGATGCCGTGAACGTGCTGCGCGCCACTCACATAGCAATGCGGCTGGCGCTGGAAGCGCTTCCAGGCGGACTTTGCCCCGAGCTTGTGCTGATAGACGGCCATCCTGTCCGCCCCTTCCCTGCGAGCCAATTGGCGCTCGTTGGGGGTGACGGGAAGAGCGTATCTATCGCCGCCGCCTCAATCATCGCAAAAGTCACGCGGGACCGCCTCATGGTCCGCTACGATCGCGATCATCCCTTCTACGGATTCGCGGGCCACAAGGGATATGGCTCGGCGACCCATCTGGCGGCGCTTGCGCAGTTCGGCCCTTGCGCGATCCACCGCTTCACGTTCCGGCCAGTGGCTGTCGCCGCTGCCCTGCGCGCGGTCGCAAAATAAGGGTTCACCTTCCACAGCCCGTACGCGTGGCCTGAAAACTCGGGACATAGAGGAACGTAGAAAATGAGATACTCTTATCAAGACATCGCGAAGATGATCGACCACTCGCTGCTCCACCCGACGATGACCGATCGGGAACTGGAGGAGGGATGCCTTCTAGCTGCGAAGTACGAAGTGGCTTCGGTCTGCATCAAGCCGTATTTCGTTCGCCGAGCCGCGGAGCTTTTGGAACGCAGTGGCGTCGCGGTCGGAACGGTGATCGGTTTCCCGCACGGCGGCAGCGCCACGGAGGTCAAGCGCCTGGAGACGGAGATCGCGTGCCTTGAGGGAGCTTCCGAGATCGACATGGTCGTTAATATCGGTAAGGCGCTGTCCGGTGATTGGGCCTATGTGGAGCAGGACGTGCGCGCGGTCGTCGAAGAGGCGCACAAGCATGGCGCCATCGTGAAGGTCATCTTTGAGAACGACTACATCACGGAGGACGCCGCCAAAATTCACCTTTGCCAAATCTGCGAGACGGCGAACGCCGACTTTGTGAAGACTTCGACCGGTTACGGTTTCGTGAAGGGCGCGGACGGTACATACTCGTACCTGGGTGCGACGGAGCGCGACCTGAAACTCATGCGCGCCTCCTGTTCGCCTAAAGTCCAGGTGAAGGCCGCGGGCGGCGTGCGCGATCTGGATGCGCTGATTCACTGCCGCGAATTAGGGGTTGCACGGGTGGGAGCAACTGCGACCGCTGTTATGCTGGACGAATTCAGACGCCGCGCCGAGCACTCGGAAGAGAGCCCCGAAGGCCAGAAAGTTAAGCTCGGCGCCGGGGAGTATTGATCGGAACGGAAGAATGTGGCTAAACGTAATCAACATCCGATACCGGGCGTTGAATCTATTGTTTGCGAAGTAAAGCCATCAGGTTATCCGAGATAATCGCTGACAAATGTCTGAACCCTTGGCAGCCTACAGCAAGAATCAAGCCTCCATTCACATCGAAAGATTGAATGGAGGCTTTTACTGGAAGTGCGGTATTGACCACTCGGCTCCTTGCGACGGTTTGTGTGTCTACTCTCGAACTATTGAGTGCGAGCCGCAACCTTAACGGGCGTGTGGTTTAGCTGCTCGGCGTCGTGAGTGGAGGAGATGAACGCCACGCACATCTCGTCGGTGGTCTGCTCGCCCCAGCCAACCGTGCGCGGCGCGTTGCGGTTGGGGTTGCGCGTGTTCTCCGGCGAGTTGTCGTAGTACGCGATCAGGTGGATCTTGGTGCCCTTCGGCGCGGCGAGCGGCTCCTTCAGGTAGTAGCTGTTCTGCCAGTTGAAGTCCCAGTCCTTGATCCAGACGAGCGGCTTTTCGGTGCCGTCGGGAAGCACTGCCCACACCTTTATCTCTTTGCCGAGAAGGTGCATGTGAGGCGTGACTACCAGGATATGCGAATCTTCCGACACCGTGGAGGTCGCCTGGACTTCGTGCCTGCCAGCTCCCGGCGGGATTTTGAAGCCAAAGTTGAGCGCGAAGAGGCCGTTGATCCGCTTGTTCACCGTGGAGCGGCAGAAGTGAAGGCCCAGCCTGGTGAGATCGGTTTCCGTCTTGCCGTCCTTGTGGTAGTGAACTTCGACCGAAAGCCGCGCTCCCTTCGGTACGAAGATCCCTATTCCATCAGAAAGCATCTGCGGATCGTTCCCGGGCGCCCAGCCGCCCATAATCCCTGT
>JAYTEU010000182.1:0-21220 GCA_043734985.1 Chthonomonadaceae bacterium | reverse complement strand
CCACGCAGGTGGCTCGCGCCGATGGCTCCACGCTGCCTGATGCCGCAGACGTTCTGGCCAAGCCTGGGGCTCCTACTACCTCAGCAGCCGTCGGAACGTCCGGATACGCAGAGCAGACGGTAGGCCGGGATGGGGCTGACCCCATGGTAACGCTTCGAATCCAGCTTACGAGTCTCGAAGCGCCGATACCGTAAGGTTACCCTTCCCGGCTGGTGAACCTCGCAGTCTGTCAGCTATTGCACTTCCAGGTCGATCGCGGAGAAATGCTCGTGCCCGGCTTCGTCGTGCGTGCCTTCGCTTTGGAGGCGCACGAGGTAGCTGCCGGGCTCGCTGATCTTCAATTTGGTCGAGCCCGTCGAAACCGCCCCAAACTTCATGTCTGTTGTGAAGTTGCTGTCCAGAATCCCGGCCTCGCCCGCTGGGTCTGGAACCGGTTTCTGTCCCGTTTTCGTCTCCCGCACGACGAAGAAGTGTATGCTTACACCCTTAAGCGCGCCATGCGGCGAGCTGTTTTTCGTTCGCCAGGTGACGCGAATCGGATCTCCCGCTTTTATTTTTAGGACCGGCCTCGGGTTAACGCCTCCGATGGGCGGAGTTGTGTCCATGGACGACTGTACCTGCTTGTCCCCGCTGAATACGCGCAGTAGAATGTCGAAATGCTCGGCTCCCGCCGGGCGTGAGAGCATCGACCCTAGCGCCAAGGCCGCGCAAGTAACGGCGGCGACAAATCTTGAATGCACCTTCATTGTCTTGGCTTTCCTTTCTGATGCACGGCTGACCGAATTGGGCTTGCTGCCTTTCGGATAACGACCATCGTCCGGACGATCTCGGTGGTGGGCAGTTGAACCTGCGCCACGCGCTCGATATCGCCGCCAAGTCGCGCCACTACTAGCCGCGCTTCCACGACCTCGTCCTCTACGTCACGGCTCTTGTACGCGATTGCGATTCCTCCGGGCCGTACCAGCGGAAGCATCCAGCCCGTGAGTTCCGGGAGCTTGGCTACGGCGCGGGCGGTCGCGGTATCATACGCTCCCCGATGTTTCGGCATTCGCCCGATAACCTCGGCTCGGCCGTGCAGTGTGCGCGCATTATGAATGGACAGCTCGGAGATTACCTGGTCGATGAAATCCAGCTTCTTGCGAGTTCCGTCCAGAAGGGTCACTTCCAGGTTGGGAAACGCGATAGCGAGCGCCAATCCGGGAAAGCCCGGACCTGTCCCGACATCGATTAGGCGGTCCTCAGGCTGCGGTTTCCACACGGCCGCCGCCGCCAGCGAATCCAGGAAGTGAAGCGTCATCACGTCCTCCGGCGCGACGCGCGTGAGGTTGAGGCGTTTGTTTCCGTCCTGCAGCAGCGTGGCGAGCTGCGCAAACTTCGATGCGGCGACGCCTTCGATGGTAATGCCGAAGGACGCTGCTGCCGCAACGAACTGGACTTCCTGATTTGCGAACGTTATGCTCAACGCTTCTCCCGTGCCGTCTCTCTATAAAGCGCCGAAATACTCCCGATCATAGCGTCCAGCGTGAAAAGCTGCTCGACACGTTCGCGCCCTCGATCTCCCAACTGCCTCCGCAGCGCGGGGGATTCCGCAAGTCTACCGATAGCGGCAGCCAGCGCCGAAGGATCGCCCGGGGGGACCAGCAATCCAGTCTTGCCGTTGGTAATCGTCTCCGGCAGGCCGCCTACCGATGAGGCCGCCACCGGCTTCCGAGCCGCCATGGCCTCCAGTGCGACTATCCCCTGGCCCTCCTCGCGCGAGGGCACGGCTACCATATCGACGGTGTGCAGCAATGGTCTGACGTCCGCCATCGCTCCGGTCAGAATGATACCTGGGACATCGCGGGCCAGTTCGATCAATCGGTTCTCTTCCGGTCCGCAGCCCGCGATAATCAGCAGCGGCTCGGTTGCGTATGTCACACGGGTATCAATTCCTTCGGGCTGGGTATCGGGTCCGACCTCGTCTGGCCGCGCCGAATCAGGCATTCGATGCGACGACGCAGTTTGCCGATCCCGCATAGGAAACGAACCTTGAGGGCGTATGTTGGCCGACCACTCCGCGAAGGCTTCGATCAGGATATCGAAACCCTTTTCCGGAGCCAGTCGCCCTATGGCTCCGATGATGAACAATGGCTTGTCCAGGCTGCCGATGTCACGCATCCACGTGGAGCTGTCCAGACTGCCATTCCAAATCGTCTTCTCCAATACCGCGGCCAAAACCTGCCTGCGATGAGCTTCGTTCGGAACGGGGGGATCGAAGGATAGGACGTCGACCCCATTGGGTATGACATGGCAAAGTTTCCCGCCGCCGCCGCCGAGCTTCGCTAGAGATGCGGCGACCGCATTCGACACTGCGATAAAGGTCGAGTTTCCGCGCAGCAATTGGAGCACGGCTCTAGCGAGCCGCCCACAGGGAGGAAGCAGGTTGTGTGCCGTAACGAGGGCGGGAATTCCGGCGATTCGTGCGGCGGGAACGGCGATGGCGGCTGCACGGATACCATGCGCATGAACGAGATCGTATCGCCCGCGCAGACGAATGCTAAGCCGTAAAACTGAGGCGAAATCGGCTAATGGTGAGGTCTTTGCTCCAATTGCGGTTGAGAAACGCGGCAAGTCGCCGACCATTTCGTCCAGTTGGAAATCCGAGGGCGCGAACAGTGCCGGGGCGAACTCCGATCGATCCAGCCGTGCTGCCAGAGAAGAGACGTGCCGCTTGATGCCGCCGGTCGCGGGACGCACCACCAGCGCAACTCTTATCGGGCGCACGGGCGCGCGCTCATCTTGGGACTTCGACCGATTGTAGAATCGACTCGACGATTCGGTCGCTGGTATGACCTTCGATCTCCGATTCAGGCCGGACCGCCAACCGGTGCCGGAGAACGGGCCGCGCCATCGTCTTCACGTCATCCGGCGTAATAAAGTCCCGGCCCCGGATCGCCGCGAGCGCCTTCGAAGTCATCAGGAGCGTGATGGCTGCGCGGGGACTGGCGCCGAGTGTCAGGTGGCGGTGGTCTCGCGTGGCGCGGATCACTTCTACGATGTACTTAAGCACCGGCGTCTCGACGCGCACGCGCTCGATCTCCCCCCGGAAGTAGGGCATATCCGAGCCCTGCAGCGCCGGGTGAATGTCGGCCGTGTCCAGGTTTTGCGCGCGGAAGCCGCCCTGAACGCGCATAAGGATGTTCTGTTCCTCCTCGGCGGAGGGGTAGGCAACATTAACTTTCAGCATGAAGCGGTCGAGCTGCGCCTCCGGCAAAGGATAGGTGCCCTCGTATTCGATCGGGTTCTGGGTAGCGCATACGAGGAATGGCTCCGGCAGGTCGTGCGAGATCCCATCGATCGTTACACGGCGCTCCTCCATGGCTTCCAGCAGCGCGGACTGCGTCTTAGGGGGAGTGCGGTTCACCTCGTCCGCGAGCAGCAGGCCCGCGAAGACCGGCCCCTTCTTGAGGTTGAACTGCTGCGTGCGCGGATCGTAGATGCTGACGCCGAGAATGTCAGACGGCATAAGGTCCGGGGTGAACTGGATGCGCGCAAAGGAGACATCGAAAATGCGGGCGAGCGTGCGCACGGAGAGCGTCTTGGCCGTGCCGGGAACGCCTTCCAGGAGCACATGACCTCCTGCCAGGACGGCAACGATGAGCATCTCGACGAGCTCATCTTGACCGATCACGGTCTTGTGCATCTCCGTGGTGATGCGCGCGGCCAGCTCCCTCGCGGTTCGGGGCGGCCCGGGCGCGAGGGCTTCGGATGCTGCGCTGGGCTGGAACGGCGGCGGAACGACCGGCGTCGATGGATTCGCCGTTCCGAAATCATACTCCGACAAGTTGGCATGCCCTCCTGTAACGCTCGATCTGTTTCGCTAAGTTTAGCATATCCGTCTCCGTTGGCCGCTGCCCCGCGACGATAGCTTCGCCGCGCGCGAGCAGTTCATGAAGCCCGGCGGCCGCGGGGCCGAACTTCTGTTCCGCGGTCCGGGCGATGAATGCGATCCCTGCGTCGTTTGGGACATCCAATGTCCGCCGCAGATCCCGGAGAAACCGCGTGTAAAGCGTCTCAGCCGCAATGTCCGCCGCGCCTGCTCGCCGGTACAGCCGTGCCATGGAGTTGACATAATCCGTGCTGGCGCGCGTAGTGGCGGGAGCAGCGACGCGGGCCGGGCCAAATCGCCGGTTGCCGTTGTACACGAGCAGCAGTCCGACCGCGGTGAGATGAAAAACGGCCAGGCGCCAGGGCAGGGGAATGCTCGCCCAAAGGTCGTCCTTCTTATCGGCGGTCCTCTCCGCGAACCCAACGCCATGGTGATATTCGTCAAATCGGACTGTCCGGCGCGCGGCGGAGGTCGATCGACGGGCTATGTTCACCAGGAATACGGCGTTGTCGCCCTGTGCAAGTCCGGCATTGGTCGCGCCGTAGCGGTTCGCCACGAGAATGACGTGCCCTTTGCCAAGCGTTTTCTCGACAACGATAGGGCCGCTCGTATCACGGGCGAGTATGGTATAGGGCGCATCCTTGGCGAGCGTGAGCCTCTGGTTTGAATGGACGAAAAGCGAGACGACGCCCGCCAGGAGAGCCGAGTTGGATTCGCCGTTGACAGGGACCGAAATGCCCGTGGAGCCGGGAGGAAACGGTGGACCAGCCGTAGCGCCGCAATCACCGGTCACGCTATTCGTGGGACTAAAGGGCTGCTCGACGGGCGGATCCGATACCAGGTCCAGGAGCGTGCCACCACTGCGTACCCACCGATCGAGAATCGTAATGTCGGTCTTATCGATCCCACGGGCGGAGTCGGTCGGCTCCACAAATACGAGCAGCCCATCCCCGGAACCGAGTTCGCTCCAAGGCGCTTTAAGCGGCTCTGTCCGAAATCCCTCCCGCTGATACAGGAGAAAAAGGGCGCGCACTCCTTCGGACTGCGCATTGACGGTGGTCGGCGCGTTCGATGCAACGCGTTCCTGACCCACCTGTTCGTAAAAGGAGGCGAAGGCGATCAACAGGACAAACAGGACGAGCAGCCCGCCTATCTCTCTGGCTCCGCGACGTTTCAGCAACGGCTACGCCCTTCCCGCCGCGCCGACGGGCGTGCCGGTGGAAGCAGTTTCGCTCATCAGTGCGCGGACCCGTTCGAAAGTCAACTGTATCCGCTTGTAATCCTCAAGGCCCGTCTCCGCTCTTCCGTACCAACGGCGATCGAATTCGAGGACGAGCGGGTCTAGAATGTCGACCATCTGCTGGACATTCTTACGTCGCAGCAGCCTGAGGTAGTCGCCGTTCGTTCGTGCGCGATCGAACTCGATGAGCCCGCCTTCGTCGAGCAGGAGCAGAATCCCGATGAAGACGGCACGGAACGCTCTGCGATAGTCGTCGGATTCCGCGTATCCCGCCGCCTGGCGAATCCAGGCCCCGGGCTCAAGAGCCACGGCATCGTCTGCTTCGGCTTCGTCGAATGCCGTCCTGTCCTTGGCCAGGCTCCGACTTTTTCGCAGCCATAGGTTGCGAACGAGCCAGGCGATCAGCCATCCGCCAAGTCCGACAAACAGGGCGATGAAGACCCAGGAGACCGCGCTGGATACCGCGGGACCCATGCCGCCGCCCAGCCCTGAAAACAGGCCCCTGAACCACTTAAGGAACGCATTCCAGCGCGCGGTCATCCATCGGGCGCTGCTGTCCCATCGCTCGCGAAATGCCCGTCCCATTCGCGCCATGGGGCTGTCGGCCATCTCCGGCCGAAATTCCGGCTGGTCGAGAATCTCCTTCACGTGCGCCTTGACCGTCGCGGCATCTGGAGGCGGATGAGCGGATTGCGCTTTGACCGAGACGGTCGCGCACATTCCCAGCGCCGCAAGTATAGACACGACGAGAAACCGTGCCCAAAGTTGCGCGCCATATTGCGAGGTGACCGTGGCCATTATTGCGCTTCCCCGGTAAATGATTGCACCGCAATGGCAGGCGATGTCGGCAGGGAGGGCGGAAGCGGCGGCGGAGTTGCACCTGGAGCAAATTGCTCTGCCTGCTCAATCGCGCCGTGTGGACCGAGAAAGGCGTCTAGTCCAGTCAGGTTGTCGGCGAGATAACGAACGTCCAGGCCCTCCTTACGAACGCGTAAATCGAAATAGAGCAGGGTAATGAAGATCATCCAGTAGGGCTGAAAGAAGAAGCTGATAAGGCTGGAGAGTCCGATCCCAATTACGAATTCGGCCCACGCCGGCCACTGTAGTACCTGAACCACTGACGACGCCGAAGCGAGGATCAGTACCTGCAAACTGAATGTCACGATGGGCAGCATAGAGACGGTCAGGCATACGCGCCAGAAGTGCTTTTTGCCGACGAGGCGGGAATTGCGCTCGACGGCGGACAGTACGCTGAGGTTCTCAAGGCCGATCAGCGGCGGCGTAAGCGCAAAAAGCATCGTGGCAAGGACACAACTCGCGATGTACGGCAGCACTATCATCAATATCGTAAGGGTTACTCCCATCTCGGGAGACCCGAACGCGTTCGGACTTATGCTGAGCGCCGTGAGCGCCAATATTATCAGCGTCAGACCCAACGAGAGCCCGATTACCACTATGACGAACGTCAGTACAAAAAGAACGAACAAGAGGTTCCATATCGCAAACAGACGCCAAAAGATCGGACCTGCCCGGCGGTATGCCGAGGCTACCGTGAGCGGGCGCCCGACCAGGATATTGGCCACCGCGACCGCCACGGGACCGCTGGCCATAAATGACGTCAGCAGTGACAGGTAGCCCGGCAGCCCGAACTGCGGCGCGCCGGTCACAAATGCCAGCGCGCCTACCTGAACGGCCGCCAGCGGATCGGGATTCGCGCTGTTTATATGCGCCATGAGTGGCTTGAGCCAGAGGTTGCCTGCTGCGTGCAATATTACCTGGGTTGGAATGAACACGCAGGCCACGATAAGCGCGAGTGTCGCGAAGTGCCGCTTGTAAAGGTCGAAGGCGGAATCGAATATACCGCTGACCGTCTGCACCGTAAAGCCGGGCGTCTCGACGTCGATGATGTCGGCCATGGCAGACTTCTCCGCTGCGCTGACGCGCGCGGATTCCTGGAGAAGGGGGGGGGTTGCTATTGTCACAGTGGGCTCACGGGTTGATCGGCCCGTCGTGCTTCGGCGGCGCGGCGGGGGCGCCTTCCGGGGCAGGAGGCTCGACCTTCGATTTGGAAATGATGAAAGTGATCTTCACGCGCGTTATGGGCTTGCCTTGAAGGTCGCGCACGCGGACATCGGGCGGAGTGATCAGCGTCGCATCCATGGTCGTCGTAGTGGTCAAATCGTGTATTGACAAGGTTTCGGTATTGATCGCCCGAATCTCCGCGACACGCTGCGCATTGCCGATGATCTTAACGTTGTTCGGCATATAGATCGTATCGGTTAACACGTAAGGCGCTGCCGGTCGATCGGAAAGTGGAGCCTGAATGGGCACGATCTGCTCCGCCGGCAGCAGCACCTGTGGAATGGTAACATGCACCTTCTCAGGAGTGATCTCCACGCCCTCGATAATATTCTGGTCACTGTCCCACGCGACCAGAGCGAAATCTCCATCGATGTTTGCTTTCGGCTCGACCGGCGAAGCGGGCGCCATGACCTTATAGACGCGGTTGACCACATCCTCACGGCCGCGTACGCTGACTTGCGAGGGATGAATCGTGGCCTCGCCGTACTTCAAGCCGGGCAGGGATTCATACTTAAACAAGGCCTCTACGGCAAACTTGCGGGACTTCTGCCGATATACTCGGACCTTGATGAACTGCTGCGTGGTATCCAGGGAGACATCCGCAAACCCTTTGGGAAGTTCGTACACTACCCGAACAGACGAATTGGACTGACTGCCCGTAAGGCCGCTCAAGTCGGCGGTAGCTTTGACATCGCCGTCCTTAAGGCGGTCGACGCTTGGCCTTGGTCCAGTCACGTTCACGGTTGTGCTCGATGTGGCGGGAATGACTTGATATCCGTCCTGGGTTTTCCGGTAGTCGACGTTTGCCAACAGCGTTTTAGTGACAATGGGATTGCGTTCCTGCTGCACGAATATGTAAAGCAGGATCGCCGCAATCAGCGACACGATTTTGAGCGATAGATTTTGTCTCATTCGGGTCCAGAGGCCCATGTGCATTCCTTGCCTGAGCGATTCGGCAGCGACGGCGATGGTTAGCATTTGCCGTCAGACGATCGGGTCGCGCTTAGGGATGCGGAACGCCAGAGCCTTCGCGCCGTTTTTCTGTTCCGGCTGCAGGAGGCGGGTCAGGCGCTCGCGCAGTTTCTCTTCCGAGAGTCCGCGAGCCAGTTTTCCATCGATCGCCACCGAAATGGTGCCGGTCTCTTCAGAGACAACCACCACGACGGCATCACTGTTCTCCGACATGCCGAGCGCTGCCTTGTGCCTAGTATGGACGGCGGCATCGACCTTCGGACGATCGGTCAGGGGAAGCACGCAGCCGGCCGCGACCACCCGCCCATGCCGGATTATCACGGCTCCGTCATGCAGTGCAGTTCCCTTATAGAACAGAGTATCCAGAAGTTCCACCGAAACCGCTGAATCCAGCGCGGTGCCGGTGGCAATGATCTCGTCCATGCCAGTTTGGCGCTCGAACACGATCAATACCCCCACGCGCTTTGCAGCGAGGAGCGCGACTGCAGTGCATACTACGCCGATGACTTCAGTAACATCCTCCCGGTTTAACAGGCTGAGCCCGCGACGCCAGAAGCGTGGCCCGAACTCTTCAAGCGCATGCCGGAGCTCCGGGTAGAACAGAATCACGATAGCGACGGGGCCGAGAGGGACGATCAAATTTAGCAGCCAGTTTAGCGTGTCGAGATGTAGCCTGGCGCTGACCGTCAGAGCGAGCAGAAGGGTGCCGAGGCCTCCGAGAATCTGCAGCGCTCGCGTACCCCGCGCCAGAAGCAGCAACCGGTAGATGAGGTATGCGACGACTAGAATGTCCAGGATACCCAGCCAGATTCCGTTTGCCAGAAGTGCGTGAATGGCTGTCTGCCACATAACTAGACGTGCTCCCGCGCTCAGCGCCTGCCCGCCCGGTATACGGCAGGATTTCCGCAATTCGTGGCGGCGCGACCTTTGCGCCATTTTCAGTATATCACAGCAGGAAAACAGGGTCAAGCAAATAGAAAACGAACGAGTAGGGGTCAGGCAATTTTGAGGGGACCGGTTTTCGTGGTTTTTTCCACAAGAGGGTTGACAACATGTTGCCGGATCGGTTATTATGAGCGACGGGTACATCCGATCGAGTTAGAAATTCATCGATAAACACGTTGAAATTTCTAGACCGGCACGCAGCGCTACGCATGCCTACTCAATAATCCCACATTTTCATGGAACCAACAAGGATACTTGTAAGGCGATACCGCGCCGTATCGCCGCGCCGGGCTTTTAGCCTGACGCTGCACAAAGGAAGGAACCGACGCGGTGAATAGTAAAGGATCATTCCGTGCTCACGTATGCCTCACGGCGACGACAGCACTGTTTGCGGGTGGCGCCTGGAGCCAGGCATCCGCCAACCTTGCCCACAAGGTCAAACACGGCCAAACGGTTGAAAGTATTGCTCGCGATTACCATGTTGCTTTGAAGAGCCTTCTGGCCGCCAACGATATCAAGTCCAGCTCGATACTAAGGGACGGCCGCAAGTTAGTTATTCCAGACTCCCACAAATCCACGAAGGTTCCCGGTTCTGCACGGCGCGGCGCCCGAATTATTGGCGACCACATCAGTCTGCGAACTGGTCCATCTACGTCCCGGGAGCGAGTCAGTCTTTGCGATGACGGGGCCAAAGTAGTCGTTACGGCAAAGCGGGACGGTTGGCTCCACGTCCGATTGAGCGATGGACAGTCCGGCTGGGTTCGCTCCGACTTTGTTCATGGCGCCGGCACAAGCTTGGCCGCTCATTCGGGCAGCAAGCGTCACGAGCAGATCCACGCGCACCAGACCGCCGCCAAGATTCAGCGGCACGCAAGCGAGTCCGCCTCGGCTGCCCTCCGGCGACACGAAAAGGCGAACGCCCACAATCGCCACGCGCACCATCTTATGCAGGCTGTTGCCGCCAAGCAACAAGCACATCTCACAGCCGCAGAGGTGCATCGACGGCTGCACGAAGAAAATGTAGCGCACGCGCGAAAGCTGAAGCGCCTGCACGAGCTTGCTTCGGCAAAGCATCGGCATCATTCGGATTCAGTCGTACACAAATTAAGCCACCACCAGAACGAGGCGCTGGCAAACTACCTTCATCGCCAGCAGATCAGGTTGGCAAGGCGCAATCACCAGCAGGCTCACCACGCCGCTATCGCGCACCAGCACAGCGAGCGCACGGCTGTGGCACACAAGTTAAGCCATCACCAGAATGAGGCGCTGGCAAACTACCTGCACCGCGAACAGCTAAAGCTGGCCAGGCGAAAACACCAGGAAGCGACGCATGAGGAAGTCGCCCATAGTCGTACCCGCCGCCAGAATGAAGCGCTCGCCAACTACCTACGTCGGCAGCAGGTAAGGCTCGAAAATCGCAAGCATCGCGCCGAAGTGGCCGTGACTGACCGCAGCGCGAGTGGGCGTTATTCCCACCACATCCGTCCCGAGGCAGAGTCTCCGTCCGCTTCCAACGACGTTGTGCGATCGGCATTCGCTTATCGCGGCACCCCGTACCGATGGGGGTCGTCCAGGCCGGGCGGATTCGACTGCTCAGGCTTTACCAAGTATATCTATGGGCGCAAGGGAGTTTCTCTTCCTCGTACTGCCGCCGAGCAGTACCATGCGGGGCGAGCCGTTGGCCATCGCAGCATGAAGCCGGGTGACTTGGTGTTCTTCCACACAACCCGCAGCGGTATCTCGCATGTCGGCATGTATGTGGGCAGCGGGAAGTTCGTCCACTCGTCCAGCTCGAAGTCCGGCGGCGTCCGCGTGGACAACCTGGAATCCGGTTACTACAGTAAGGCGTTCCGCGGCGCCCGCCGCGTTCGCAAAGAGACCAACGAACCCAGCGGAGAGTAGATCCGCGATCCTTGTTGTGAAAAAGACGGCATCCACACGGGAGCCGTCTTTTTTGCCGTTTGTATTGTCAGCGACTTGATACGTGATAATCACAATCGACCGCGCAACCTTTTTGCGCGGGCTACGTCTAATACGTGCAGACTATGTGGCCGATTGGAAGACGTGATTGCCGCAGAGCCCGCGGTTCCGATATGCAGGGGCAGTATCGGGCCGTCCCTGCGTGTTTGCACGTCAGCCGCCGACTGTGACATTTCCGCCCCATTTCGGTATAGCGGATTATTTATTGGCATCGGGAGACGTGACTTTGGGCCTTCGCAAATTCAGTCGGCGATTGTCGACCTTGCTGTTATGCGTGCTGATACTCCTGACTGGCCGGAGAGCGCCGGCTTTGCCCGGCTATTTGGAAGCGGCGCAGAAGGCGTACGATATCAAGCCGGGCGGCGTGATTGCGGCGAAGGGCTGCAATTTGTGCCACTCCGGTCAGACAAATCGTAACAGCTTGAACCTTTACGGCAAGGACGTTCAGTCTGTACTGAAAGGCTCCGCCGATCGTCAGATGACGCCTGCCGTGATACATCAACTGGATGATAAGGACTCGGACGGCGACGACTGGTCGAATTCCGCTGAATTCAGCCATGATACGCTGCCCGGAGATAGCGCCAGTAAGCCGGCCGGCTCGCCTCCAGCAAGCAAGACTTCTAACCGCTCCGCTGCTGTCATCTCGGACTCTAACCCTTTCGGTTTGCAAGCGCTCCTCTATCCCAGCCACGCACAGCACCCCGTAATCGTTCACTTTCCTATCGCGCTGTTTATCTTCAGTTTTTTCCTCGACGTGTTTGGAGCGCGCACCGGCAATCGTGCTCTCAACTCTGCGGCATATTTCAATTTGGTGGCGGCGGCGGTAACGGGACTACTCTCGGTAATCTCCGGGCTGCTTGCGTGGAAATTTGCGTTTGGATTGGAGCCGCTTTCAGGCGACCGATGGCTGATGTTCCATCTCATCCTCGGCATAACCACGTCGATCCTGATGTGCGCCTTATGGGCGATCCGAGCCAGAATGCCAAAGACCGACGATCGACCCTTTAGCCGGGTATACATTCTTATGGCGGTGATCACCCTTGCCGTGATAACTCTGACCGGCCATATGGGCGGCATTATCAGCGGGGTCATTAAGTAGACCGATACGGCGCGCTTCTTCGTTCCGGCGCAGTGGCATCGTTGTGGCTACTAGGCAAGATTGGTGGTAAAATAGACGTGACATCAACTGTGGCGCCGTTAATTTTGCTGTTGCGCTAGGGCTTGCCCTCCTGAAGCTGGCCTTGAGGACATCACATTGATTCTATCATTATCATATACCCGCTTCGCGAAGTGAGGAAACGATCCACTATGAACCGAAGAGACTTTCTTCAAGCGGCCACCGCTTCCGGATTATCCTTTGCATCAGCCGTTGGTGTAACGGAGATTCGCGCCGATGCGAAAAAGGATGCGCCAACCGGTCCGCCCGTCGGATGCGCGGTGATTGGTCTTGGCAAGCAGGGCCAGGACATACTAGCATCGCTCGCCAAACTGGGAGGATCGCGTGCGCCAATCTATGGCATTTGCGATACGTACCAGACACCGGTTTTTGTGAAGCGATCGACGGAAATCGCGCCGTCCGCAACTTTCGCAAACGATTATCGCCGCACCCTCGATGATAAGAAGGTTCAGGCCGTATTCGTGGCAACGCCTTCACATCTGCACAAACAGATTGTTATCGACGCGCTGCAGGCGGGAAAGCATGTATATTGCGAAGCGCCGCTTGCCACGGATCTAAACGAGGCGAAAGCGATCGCCCAGGCCGCAATGGCCGCGAAGACGTTTTTCATGCCGGGGCTTCAGGTTCGCTCGAATGCCCAGGCGGCGCACGTAGGACATTTCGTAAAGGCAGGAGACATCGGGCGCGTTGTGCAGGGCCGCGGCCAATGGCACAAGCGCTCGACCTGGCGGCTGGCGCACCCCGACGCAGCCCGAGAGAAGGAGCTAAACTGGAGACTCGCGAAAGAGACATCCACCGGTCTCATAGGAGAAATCGGCATCCACCAGATTGACTCCGCTACCCGTTACCTGAATGCGCTCCCTACCGCGGTGAGCGGATACAGCGCGCTGGTCGAGTATAAAGACGGACGCACCGTGCCGGACATGGCGCAGTGCATCGTAGAGTATCCGAAGGGTGTCAGTTTCCTTTACGATGCGTCACTTATCAGCACATTCGAGGGCGCCTACGAAGTCTTCTACGCGACGAGCTCTACCATTCTTCTTCGCGACCAGCGCGCGTGGATGTTCAAAGAGGCGGACTCGAATACGCTCGGCTGGGAAGGCTATGCGCGCAGGGACGTCCTTCGCGTGGGAGAGCCTGCCAACGGCACCGGCGAGGCGCTCGGCACTGGGATCGCGCTTGTGGCGGATGCCAGCAAACAGCTTGCGCTCGGTAAGAAGCCTAGCGAGATCGGCACCGACGTTTCCAAGACCTCCCTGTATCAGGCCGTCGATGCCTTTACGGGGGCCATCAGCATGAATAAGAAACCCGCGGTCGGGCCACTTGAAGGATATCAGGCCACGGTTGTCGCGCACAAATGCAACGATGCTGTAACGAACAAGACTCGTATCGAACTTACACCGGAAATGTTCGCGCTGTAGCAATTCGTCAGTTAGGCAGTCGGCGACACTCCTCGCGGACTGTCTTCCCTGTCTTACGACCGCAAAGGATCTCACTACTATGAGCACGGAATTCGACAAAACAACGCGTCGCGAGTTTATTCGCACGTCCGTTGCAATTGCGGCCGGTGCAGCCGCCGTCGGCTCGATGCCGACGACCGCACACGCCATGAGCCGCATTCTAGGCGCTAACGACCGCGTTCGGATCGGTCACATCGGCGTCGGCACGCAGGGATATGCCGCCCACGTACGCCTGCTCAACCAGGCGTCGAAAGAGAACAATACCGAACAGATCGCCGCCTGCGACCTCT
This sequence comes from Chthonomonadaceae bacterium, assembly GCA_043734985.1. Classification (GTDB taxonomy): domain Bacteria; phylum Armatimonadota; class Chthonomonadetes; order Chthonomonadales; family Chthonomonadaceae; genus DATGJU01. The sequence continues at coordinate 7,206 of JAYTEU010000182.1, read as the reverse complement.
ATGGGCGAAGGCTGCGCCGTACCCAGCAGGAGCTTAGCCTTAAAGATCCGCAGCTTTACGCGGACTATGCCAAGCTGCTCGACAACAAGGACATCGACGCCGTCGTGATCGCAACTTCGGATAACTGGCACGCCCCGATTACGATCGCCGCGATGGACGCGGGCAAGCATGTCTATTGTGAAAAGCCGATGTGCAAGACGCTCGAGGAGACGTTCGCCGTCTACGATGCCTGCAAGCGCGCCAAAAAAGTGTTCCAGGTCGGTTCGCAGGGCACTTCCGATCCGAAATATGCGGCGGTCGCCAAGATCATTCAATCCGGCAAGCTTGGTCATGTTGTAGTCGCGCAGGGCAACTATATGCGCGGCGACAACAAGACCGGCGAGTGGAACGTGGATGTTGACCTCGATGCCGGTCCCGGCGCTTCGGGTGACGCTCACGTCGATTGGGATAAGTTCCGCCGAGGCAGCGATCCCAAGACGTGGGATCCGGATCGCTTCTTCCGATGGAGAAAATACTGGGCCTACGGCTCCGGCCTCGTCGGCGACCTGTTCCCGCACAAGCTGCATCCCCTGTTCATTGCCATGGGCCTCCCGACCGACGGGCTGCGCGGCTTCCCAGTTCGCGTCTCATCCAACGGCGGACTGTACGTTCAGAAGATGCGCAAAGACCCGACGACCGGCAAAATGGTGCCCGATCGCGAAGTGCCGGATTTTGTCAATATCGCCGTGGATTTCGAGGACTGCTCCCTGATGGCGATGGCCTCGACCATTAACGAAGAGGGCTGGCCCGATTCGATCCGCTGCAACAAGGGCACCGTACTATTCACGGGAAGCACCATCAAGGTGAAGCCCGAGCGAAGCTTTGCGGACGAAGTAGACGGCAGCGACGAACAGGCGCCTGGAGACGGCGAACCGATCCCCGGCCACCACAAGAACTGGATCGACTGTATCCGCACAAACGGCGTGCCCAACGGCAACATCGATCTCGCCATTCGCGTCCAGGTCATGATCTCCCTTGCGGAGCGCGCGTTCCGCGAGAGCGCGACCTTCACCTTCGATCCGAAGACGCGAACCGCCACCGCGGGTGGCGGCGCGTCGCGCGCCGCGGCGGGATCATCGGCCGCGCCAAAGGTCGTGCCTGCCAAGCTGTCCAGCCCTGCGAAACGCTGACCGACAGGCGCAAGCGACAAGGAAGGGGGCGAGGAGCTAATGGTCTCCTCGCCCTTTTGCATTTAAGACCAATGCCTGTTAAATAAGCATGGGATAGAAATGCGTCGACGGGTAAACCCTTTGCTGTAGCGCCTTCGGGCTAGGAATGTAACCTGCCCCACCCAGGGGTACCCGGCAGACGCCGCTTAGCGGCCTATAGCGAAGGGTTTACCCGTCGCCGGATACGCTTATTTAAAAGGCATTGCATTTAAGAGCCTCATCGTTGACTAGAACAAACGGACGGGAGTGAACCGATCGGCGCTGTGAATTCACATCGGATTACCTGGTATGCCATGGGCACTGAGTGGCAGTTGGAACTGCATTCGACTCAATCGCCCGTGTCGCTGCGGTCAATTGCGGAGGCCGTTGTAGAGGAGGTCGAGCGTGTGGAGCAGCAGTTAAGCTTCTACCGCGAGACCAGCGACCTTCGCAGCCTCAATGCCACGGCCGCTTATGAAGATACTGTGGTCGACCCGCGACTCTTCAGCCTGTTGGAGCGAGTACAGACTCTCAGTCGCGCGACAGGCGGCGCTATCGACCCGACGGTCGGGCCGCTGCTGCGCTGCTGGGGCTTTGTCGGCGGCAGCGGCTCGATGCCGATTGCGGAGGAGATCGAGGCTGCACGGCGCGTTGTCGGGATGGAGCATGTGATCCTGACACCGGGCCAAAACACGGTCCGTTTCGACCGGGAGGGCATTGAGCTGGAGTTCGGCGCGGTCGGCAAGGGATATGCCATAGAGCGCGCGGTGGATATGCTGCGCGACGAGTACGAAATTGAAAGCGCACTTCTACACGGAGGCACGAGCACGATCTACGGCTTGGGCGCGCCTCCCGGCGAGGACGCCTGGAACGTTGCGATCCGTCGCCCCAACTCGGCCACAGGCGAAACCGTCCTTACACTTCCGCTGCGTGACCGCGCCGTTTCGGTCTCCGCGCCTCACGGAAAGTGGTTCGAGCAGGAGGGAAATAGATACGGGCACGTGCTGGATCCGCGGACGGGGAATCCGGCGGTGGGAAGCGTCATTGCCGTAGTCGCGACAGCGACTGCCATGGAGAGCGACGCGCTTTCCACGGCCCTGCTCGTGATGGGAGAGACGGGAATGGCCACTGTCCGCGCATTACGACAGGATGCATTCGTTCTTGTCGGGATCTGGGAAGAGAGCGGTGAACTTCGCGTGGCTCAAGACGGACCGCTAAGCGCCGGAAATTTGTAGGGCGTGGCCGATTGCTGGCGGCATTGCGATAGCTGCCTTATGTCCCCAGTATGCGAAGCTGCGGAACCGGACCGCCGAATGTACGGTATTAATAGTTGAAGAGGTGAACAAAATGAACTATGGAGTACCTATTAATCGCGGTGGCTTTGTGGCGGACTATCCGGCGGACGTGCGCGCCGATTTTATCCGCAAAGTCTACTCGCTTTTCTTTTTATCGATGCTTGTGACAGTCGGCGTGGGAACGTTTGCGGCGCCATTCACACCGGTAATCGCCGGATATATGCTGCCGCTGCTTATCGCGGGAGTGGTCTGCATCATCGCGCTGTCGTTCGCGGCCCGTGTCCCGGGTGTGAACTTAGCCCTGCTGATGCTCTACTCGGTGATCCAGGGTGCAATCTTCGGACCGATGCTTACCATATTCGAGGCGCGCTTCCCAGGCATCGCCGCCGAGGCAGGCTGGACCACAATCGCTGTATTTGGCGGACTCACAGCCTACGTTTTCGCGAGCCGGAAGGACTTCAGCTTCCTGGGCGGAATGCTCTTCATGTCGCTGATCGCGCTGTTGGTCGCCGGTATCGTCATGATGTTCGTACATGCGGCCTGGGCGTCGATGCTCTACAGCGTAGCCGGGGTAGTGATCTTCAGTGGTTTCGTGCTCTACGATACGTCTCAGATCATCCACAGACTGTCACCGGAAGATGCGGTGATGGGCGCAGTCACGCTGTACCTGGACTTCGTGAACCTGTTTATGTTCATATTGAGGCTGTTCTCCAGCCGTAGAGACTAAGTTTGCGCAAGTATCGTCTAAAACGTTTAGCGCCCCCTAACGCATTTTCGGCGAAAGGGGGCGCTCTTGTTATTACACCGACGCGCAGATACCAACTCAGCAGCTTCGACGCGCCTTAAAGTCGTTGATCAGCCCATTGGTGGAAGAGTCATGGGTGCTGACGGCTGCGTCGCCCAGGAGCTCGGGCAGGATGGCCTTGGCCAGTTGCTTGCCAAGCTCCACGCCCCACTGATCGAACGAATTGATGTTCCAGATTACTCCCTGAACGAATATCTTGTGCTCGTACATCGCGATCAATGAGCCGAGCGTTTTGGGCGTGATCTTCTGAACGAGTATGGAGTTAGTCGGCCGATTTCCGCTGAACACCTTGTGCGGCACCAGCTTCTCCAGCGCCTCGCCGCTCAATCCCTGTGCGACAAGCTCCGCCCGTACCTCTGCCTCTGTTTTCCCTTTCATCAGCGCCTCGGTCTGCGCGAAGAAATTGGAAAGCAGAATCGCATGGTGCTGGCCGATCGGGTTATGGGTCTCGACCGGCGCGATGAAGTCGCACGGGACCAGTTTGTTGCCTTGGTGAATGAGCTGATAGAATGCATGCTGGCCGTTCGTGCCCGGCTCGCCCCAGAGGATCGGTCCCGTCGAAACGCCCGTAGGCTCGCTATTGCGGTTCACGCTCTTACCGTTGCTCTCCATATCGCCCTGCTGGAAGTACGCGGGAAACCGGTGCATATACTGGTCGTACGGCAGTATCGCGTGAGTCTGGGCGCCGAAGAAGTTGTTATACCAGATGCCCATCAGCGCCAGAATCACCGGCAGGTTCTGTTCGAAGGGCGTGGTTCGGAAATGCTCGTCCATCTCAAACCCGCCCAGAAGCAGCTCTTCAAAATTGTCCATTCCAATGTAAAGCGCGATCGGCAGTCCGATTGCCGACCACAGGGAGTAGCGGCCGCCGACCCAATCCCAAAAGCCGAACATATTTGCGGTGTCTATACCGAACTTCGAGACTTCCGGTGCATTGGTGGAGAGCGCGACAAAATGCTTCGCCACGGCGGAATTGTCGTTGGCGGTCTGAAGGAACCACTCCTTTGCGCTCTCCGCGTTCGTGAGCGTCTCCTGTGTCGTGAAGGTCTTGGAAGCCACGATGAACAGCGTTGTGTCCGGCGAAATACCCTTCAGGGTCTCGGCGATGTGCGTCCCGTCCACGTTGGATACGAAATGAACGTTGAGACCGGGCTTGCCATAGGGCTTTAGGGCCTCTGTCGCCATAACCGGCCCGAGATCCGAACCGCCGATGCCGATATTCACAACATCCGCGATCGCCTTGCCCGTATAGCCCTTCCATTCGCCGCTCCGAACCTGCTCGGTGAATATCCGCATATGGGCGAGAACGGCGTTCACCTCCGGCATCACGTCGCTGCCATCCACGAGGATGGGACGGTTCGACCGATTGCGCAGCGCGGCGTGAAGTACGGCGCGATCCTCGGTGATGTTGATTTTGTCACCGTTGAACATCCGATCGGACCAACCGGAGACGTCCGCCTGCTTTGCCATGCTAACGAGGAGCGCGAAGGTTTCGTCGGTGATCCGGTTCTTGGAATAGTCCAACAGGATATCTTGAAATCGGGTAGAGAACTTCTTGAACCGGTCGGGATCCTGCGCGAACAGGTCTCGCATGGCGAGGTTTGAAGCGGCAGTATAGTGCTCTTCCAGCGCTTTCCAGGCTGGAGACTCCGTGAGGGCGCTCATAGGGTTTCGTCCTTTTACGGTTTAAGATTCGTGTTTCGCACGCCCGCTCTCTGTTTGCGAAGGCTTGGCGGATGAATTAGATAATCCGACGAATAACCGAAGAGACGCGAAAAACCGCTACAGGTAGCGTGCTGAACTGCACGCTCAACACTGTAAATCGCGTAGACGAATTATTCCTCGGAACATCTATTCGGATTGGCGGCGCATGCTTAGAGTTCGGTCACCGCCGGTGCAATTCCTGCTTTGTATTTCGGAGGACGAGTTGCACGGCTGCCTAAGAGGGAATGGCAAGCCTGTAGCCACGTGAACGCACGGTTACGATGTGAACCGGGTGATGGGGATCGCGCTCGATCTTTGCGCGAAGGTTGGCGATGTGGACTTCTACGAGATGAAGACTGTGCTGGTCGTTGGGCCATACACGGCGCCGCAGATCCTCTCGTACGAAGACCGCTCCGGGCGAACTAAGGAATATCGCCATTAGCCGGAATTCGTTCGGCGTCAGTGTCTTTACGGCTCCGTCGACACTCACGCGGCAGGTAGTAAGATCGAGCCGGATCCCACCGACCTGGAGAACGCCGTGCATCTGTCCACTACCGTTGACCGGGTCAAATCGATACGGCGCTTGAGTCGCCCTTCGAATAGCGGCCATGGACCGCGCTTCGAGCAGCCGACCACTAAGAGGCCCGGAAATGTAGTCGTCCGAGCCGGCCCCGAGCGCGTCGATGCAATCCTGCTCCTGCCCGTTCTCAGCAATAGCAATAATGGGCACGGACGAGTTCGAACGGAGTTGAGCGCAAATTGCAAGGCCATCTTCGTTTGCCATGGGTAGGACCAACATCACGAGATCGGACGAGCCCTCCGCGAGCCGATCGCTGCCTTCAATCTGGGAATTCGCGATGGTACAAGCAAATCCGGCAGCTTTAAGCTGGGTGCTCAGATTCTCCGTAGGGGCGCCGCTATCGCCGATAATAAGCACGAGGTTGTTGTTAATTTGTCCCAAAGCTCTTTCCTTAGCAGGTGCGCCCTAACTCTAGTCAGCAGGCACTACCGGCGGATCAGCGGCAATCCTGTACTGGGAGGAAGCATGCCGTGCTCAGTCGACGCAGATGTTGAAATGCTCGGAATATTCGACTATATAATACCCCGATAACGCCAATTGGCTGCTCGTGGCAACGGTACCGCGATTCGCATCGTTTTTCCTACTTCTGCGCCAATTGTTGCGAGGGGACTTAAAGCGGTATGGGAACACCTCAATGAGCATTATTATACGGAGCACGTGCCTAAAGTTTGCCGCGTTCCGGCCCGAAAATACAGCCGTCGTTCTGACAGGATTAGTCAGACCTCACGTGGGCGAAAGTTAACCGGGCAATTGGTTCAGGAATCCGCTTATCGCTCATAAATGCGTGACCAGTAATGGTTTCAGGCAGCGAGTGGACTTATCGGTCGATTACGATTATTACCGCTCCTCAATTCGCCAAGAATCTCGGGCAATGGATCATGCAATCTTTTATTGCGGTGTGTGAGAAAGGAAGGGCGTATGCCGCCTGATGTAAAATCGATCCGGATCGACCGTGCAGTGTTTCAGCAGACGCTGGAAAAGAAACTCGCCGACCTGCCGCCCTTGCCGGCTGTTGTGACGCGAATAATGCAAACCGTCAACAACCCTGATACCTCTGCGGAAGACCTGAACAAGCTGATCTCAATGGATCAGGGACTCTCATCGAAGGTGCTGAGGATTGTAAACTCGTCCTATTATGGCTTTCCCAAGCGGATAAGCACCATTACCCACGCTGTCGTAATTCTTGGATTCAATACGGTACGTAACCTGGTTCTGGGAGTCTCCGCGTTCGGCCTGCTGGGCCAGAAGAGTATGCCGTACGGCCTTAATCGGAGCAAGTTCTGGGAGCACTCCATCGCCACGGCCGTCGCCGGTGGCGTGGTAGCTCGCAGGCGCCTGCCGAAACTGCGAAGCGCGCCTGATGAGGCCTTTGTAGGCGGACTGTTGCACGATCTTGGGGCGCTGTTTTTGGACAGTTATTTTCCGGTGCAGTACGCTGTTTCAATGGCGTTTGCGGCGCGCGAGCAAAAGACATCACGCGAGGCTGAGAACATGGTCCTCGGTATGGATCACGTGATTGTTGGGCGCAGGATCGGTGAATACTGGAATTTCCCGCCACACCTAGTTGCCATGATGGGCAGCCACCATGAGCCGACCAGAGAGACCGAACACTTCGATATGACCGCTCTCGTACAT
>JAYTEU010000181.1:0-3260 GCA_043734985.1 Chthonomonadaceae bacterium | reverse complement strand
GCCTTTGTCACCTTCGAGGGCTTTGAGGGCGGAACCTTTGATGATTGGAATGTCGTCGCCGGGGAAGTCGTAGCTGGAGAGCAACTCGCGGATTTCGAGTTCGACGAGTTCGAGGAGCTCGGCGTCGTCTACCATGTCGGCTTTGTTGAGGAATACTACCATATAAGGTACGCCTACCTGACGGGCAAGCAGGATGTGCTCACGGGTCTGGGGCATGGGACCGTCGGCGGCGGATACGACCAGGATCGCTCCGTCCATCTGGGCGGCGCCGGTGATCATGTTCTTGATATAGTCGGCGTGGCCGGGGCAGTCGACATGGGCGTAGTGGCGCTTGTCGGTCTGGTACTCCAGGTGGGCCACGTTGATGGTGACGCCGCGGGCCTTCTCTTCAGGCGCGCTGTCGATCTCATCGTAGCTCATGGCCTTGCTGCCGTTGTGATTGGCCAGCATGCGGGTGATCGCCGCCGTAAGGCTGGTCTTGCCGTGATCGACGTGACCGATCGTGCCGATGTTGACGTGCGGCTTGTTCCGCTCGAATTTTACTTTTCCCATAACTGTATTAGAATCTCCAATGGCTGCGCCGATACAACATTGCAGCACAGCAGTCGACTTTGCTTTCCGGCGACCGCGCCGCCTGCAAGCGCCCTCCACTTCGAAGGCCGATTACTGCGTTCGAAGCGGTGTTGTCGAGGGGTATGGCGTTTGATTCAGAACCAGCCCACACTGGGAATCGGACCCAGGACCTCTTCTTTACCAAAGAAGTGCTCTGCCTCTGAGCTATGTGGGCGGGAATAATGGTGGGGAGAAGAGGATTCGAACCTCTGAAGCGTTCCGCGACTGATTTACAGTCAGTTCCCTTTGGCCACTCGGGCATCTCCCCACGCCGACCGCCTGCATCCCGCTTAGTACTCACACCGGGTACAGACAAAGTTATACTCGGGGGAAGCGCGATTTCCACCGAGTAACTGGGATTAGTATGCCATAAAATAATAGTGGTGTCAAGGCGGCCAAAACAATTCAAATGGGAGATAAGCACGTAGTTTCAGCGGTCTTTTGAGCCCGCTGCATGGACCGAATAATAAGCCGATTCACCTCCCATTTAACCCCTATCTCCACGGCTCAACCGATGGAAATGCCGGTTTCCGCGCTAACAGCTAACGTTCATTCCTCGCCCGCCCGATATACCTTCTAACCACTTGAAATGTTGGGAGATATTATCGTGCGCTATCCAACGCCATTTGCTCTGCCGCTTCTTGCCGTATCGCTCCTGATTTCCACCCTCCTGCCGGTGTGCGCGGATACCCACACCGAGCGCCGAGAGAAATCGCACGGGTCGGATATGGCTCCTGCGAAGGATCAGATCGACGAGATCGCGGCTCCGGCTCCCGTTCCCGCAATCGTGCTTGAGGTTATCGAGCTTACAAATCGCGAGCGCCTGAAAGCAGGTCTTCCCGCGCTAAAGCGTCAGAAGAACCTCCAGGATTCGGCCACATGGCTTGCCCGCGACATGGCCGATCGGCGCTATTTCGATCATCACGACAGCACGGGGCGCGATCTGACCGCAAGGATCACTGGTTTCAAGTACAACGATTTCAGCACACTGGGTGAAAACATCGCCATGGGCCAGCGCACCGCGCAAGAGGTCGTCGAGGGCTGGATGAATAGTCCCGGCCACCGAGCGAATATCCTCTCCAGAAACTTCTCCGAGATTGGAGTGGGCTATGTCCCATCGACGGGGCACGGTACGCAGGGCTACTGGGTGCAGGACTTCGGTTCGCGGTTCGATCGATGTCCAGTAGTGATCAATACCGACTCGGCGACGACAACCTCTTTCCGCGTAAAGCTCTCGATCCATGGGGATGACTGGGTCGAGGCTATGCGGTTCAGCAACGACGGCTACAAATGGACGCCCTGGGAAGTGTTCAAGCCGCTGCGCGACTGGAGCCTAGAATCCGGGAGCGGCCGCAAGACCGTCTACATCCAGGTGCGTCATGAGGGCCACGTAGAGAGGATAGACGCAGTAGTGTTGGTGGATGGCGTGTAAGGGCAGTCGGGAGTCGTGAAATACCGCTCGATCGCGGATGGTACGGCTTTTTGCTAGGCAGAAACTTACGAAGATAACCGTTTCCTACGACTGGCGACTGCCAATTGCCGAGTATCGACTACACGGAATGCCGCCCGATTGGGCGGCATTCGTTGCGCGTGGACCGCAAAAAGTGCTAGAATGTTTAAAGAAAACACAGGTTTGACCAGCAAGAGAAATCCAATTTTACGAGGTGTTCAGCTATGACAGCGCAAGCCGCTGGGTTGCGAGGCGTCGTGGTCGGTGAGTCCGATATCTGCGACGTTCAGCCCGAGGGCAATCTGTTCTATCGAGGTTATAACATTCATGATCTCGCAGACCACGCCACATTCGAGGAGGTGGTCTATTTGTTGTGGAACGGCGATCTTCCCAACCGGAGCCAACTCGCCGCTTTCAAGACAGAATTAGCCAGGGAGTACGCCCTTCCCGACGGTGTTCTTCAGCTCCTGAGCCGGCTCCCGGCCGAAGGTATCGCCATGGATGCGCTGCGAACGGGCATTTCAGCGCTGGGTATGTACGACCCGGACACCGGCGACAACTCAGAGTCGGCAAACAGGCGGAAAGCCCTGCGAATTCAGGCCAAAATACCCACGGTAGTCGCCGCGATCGAACGGTTTCGACAGCGCCTCGATGCCGTCGAGCCGCGACAGGATCTCGGATTGGCGGCCAACTTCCTCTACATGCTGCACGGCAAAGAGGCGGACCCACTCTATGTACGCACCATCGATATCGACTTCATCCTGCATGCCGACCATGAGCTGAACGCTTCGACGTTCGCAACGAGAGTCACGGTGGCAACAGGTGCGGATATCTATTCCGGCATGGTTTCCGGTATCGGAACCCTTTCGGGACCGCGACATGGCGGCGCGGCGGAAGAGACCATGGAGATGCTGTTGGAGATCGGCAGCCCGGATAAGGTGGATGGCTGGGTTCGGCCCAAGCTCACCGGCGAAAAGCGAACCCCTGTCCCCGGCTTTGGGCACGCCGTCTATCGTGCGCCCGACCCGCGCGCTACTCATCTGCGCGATATGAGTCGGCAGCTTGGCGAGCTGCACCACGACACCAAGTGGTGGCAAATGACTACGGCCATCGAGAGCATAGTGGACGAGCTGAGCAATACTCCCGAGCGGCTGTCGGCAGGCAAGCAGGGAATCTACGCCAACGTGGATTGCTTCTC
>JAYTEU010000180.1:0-7778 GCA_043734985.1 Chthonomonadaceae bacterium | reverse complement strand
CCGCCGTCGATGCTTACTTCCGCTATTCCGGCGTCCGGCCCGGCAAGAATATAGGCGCCTACGCTCGTCCCCTCGAAGTCGAGCGTGACCGTCGATCCGGTCTCGGTCGCAGAGAGCATCTGCGCGGAGGTAAATCGATCCCGCTTGTCTCCCGGCAGATGCGCCCAGTCGGGGACACCCAGCGTCCAGCCCTGCTTGCGGTGCGCCGTGCTTACGTCCACGAAGCGTCCCTTCACGTAGCTGAAAGGATCGAGCATCGCCCTCGGGAGACGATGCGCCTTTGGCCGCGCATCGGGGGCGAGCGGTTTGCGCCAGGCGAGATCGAAGAGCGAGTCTATCATCCGAGCGCAGAACGCGTGTCCGGCGGGCGACGGATGGGTGCCGCCGTAGACCTCCCAGGTCAGCGCGCCGGCGCCTATCTCGGCGGCGACCTCTTTCGCCACGTTGACGGTCGATACTCCGCAGCGATCGGCCACGGCTTCGTGCGCCTCGATCGGCAGCGGAGTCTGTCCGGATTGAAGCGTTTTGAGCATCTCCGGATTGACGAAATACGTTATCACGATGTCCATGTTGGGATTGCGCTGCCAGGCATGGCGCACGATCCCTTCCATTCCCCGGATGCACTCCGCGCGGGTATGGTGGGCATCCTGGTCGTCGTTGACGGCGAATTCGACGAAGAGGAGGTCCACAGGCCCCTTCGCCAGCACGTCTGACTCCAGGCGAAACGCTCCGGTGGTCGAACAGGTGGAGGAAACCCCCGCATTCGTAAAGGTAAACACGGTGCTGGGAAAGCGCCGCTTAAGGCTCTCGCCCACGATCAGGCGAAACCCGTTCGTCTCCGTGATCGAGCCGCCCATGAACACGACGTTCCCCTTGCCCGTACGCTCGAACGTGCTCCGCGCGTTGTCCAGCGAGCCGCGCAAACGGACATTGTCTCCGAAAGGCCCGGCATCCTCGCCGAACGCCGCGCACTGAAACGAGCAAGCGAACACGAGCAGCCAGGCCACCGTCGCGAAAGCGCCCAACTCCCCACACCTCAATACACCTTGCATGCTTCCCTCCCTTTTCCAACCATTATAACACTCCGACCCCGCTGCTCGCAGAATCGCGTTTCGTTATTGCCTCCCTGCGCGCCCTGTATGGCCCCTGTTCGGGAGCAGTCTGCAAAGTAAGCCGCTGCTTGGACCCTGCGCTTCGTCAACGGCCCGCAAAATCGCTCCGTGGTATAATGAAGCCGTTCGGCGGTGGCGTTCGGGCCAATAATTGGAGGCGGCAGAATGGCTGTTGAAACCCTGGAAGATCGCGTCGAGAAACTGGAGCACAAGCTTCAGGAAGTTGAGAACCGGTTAGCGGAGCAGGTGGCGACAGCGCCACCGAAAAAGCGCGGATGGCGCTGGTTTGTCGGTATTTATGCCGACTCGCCCGACTTTGAAGAAGTCGTTCGGATAGGAGAAGAGTGGCGCAACGCCGAAAGGCCCTCCATGAACGAGGATACAGTGGCTTGAATGTACATTCTCGATACTGACCACATGAGCGTCCTTGAACGCGGAGGTACGCCTGCACTTACATTGACATTGAAAGTAAGCGCAATCCCGGATTCTGAGCTTGCGACTACAATCATCAGTTATGAGGAACAGTGTAAGGGTTGGCTGGCGAAAACCACCAAGGAAAAGAACGAAGCCTTAATTCGGGTCTATGTTCAGTTCGGGCAACATCTGCAAATCTATGCGAGTATGAATGTTCTTCTTTACGATGAACGTGCTCACGCCGTCTTCCTTGCACTTCGAAGTCAGAATATCCGCACCGGGACGCAAGACCTAAAAATCGCCTCGATTGCCCTCGCCAATTCCGCCACTCTGCTCACACGGAATATTCGTGACTTTGCTCGGGTCCCAAACTTAAGATACGAGGATTGGACGGTCTGAGAAACCTGACCGCACATCATTTCTATAGGGCAGGAGTGAACATGGTCAAGATTGCTCGAACTGCCGGTCGTGCGGCCATGCTTCTTGCGGCTGCATCCCTTTGTGGATTGCCTCGGGTATACGCCCAACCTCCACGCAGCGCGGTTTCCCCTTATTCCGGAACGCTGCTTGCCGTTCAGGTGAGAGATGGTCGCGCGGGGCTTTCCGCCACGCAGCTGGATTACGAGCGGTTCGGCGGACCCGGCGGCGGACCTCGCCCCCCGCTCGCGCCCGAGACGAACAATCCCCTGCCAGGCCGCAAAGTCGTGGCGCCGATGGTCTTTCCGGTCCTGGGCGGCGTCCGATGGCACGACAGCTACAACGAGAGCCGGGGATCGTACCGCCATACGGGAATCGATATCGACGCGGCCAAGATGCAGCCGGTCGTCGCGCCCTTTTCCGGTATCCTTGGCTTCAAGACCCAGACGTTCTGGATCTTCGGAGACAACGGCTTCAAGTGCCTGGGAACGCACCTCAACGATGATACGCCGGGCACAAACGACAACAAGGCCGAACCTGACTACATGTTCGCGCCGAACCTCCGCCCCGGCGACCACGTTGTGGCGGGCCAGCTTATCGGCTATGTGGGCGACAGTGGGCAGGTGACCGGCCCGCACCTCCACTTCGAGCTGTTCGCGCCCGACCGGGGACTGGTCAGCCCGCTGTTGTCGCTCAAAGGGGCCTCCCATATCTCCGCGCCTAAGCCCATCCTCTCCGATTCCGTGGTGCGTCCTAAGGCGGGCGAGGCCCGGATCGACGGATGTTTTCGAAGCTGGGACCCGTCTCACCGAACGATGACCCTCCTGCTAGTGACGCGCCAGGCCGCAGGCGGCCACTCCGTCGCCTATTCCGCGCCGACCTGGTATCGGCTGACGCTGCCGCTGGAAGCAGCTGAAAAAGCGGGAGGCGACCGCACCTTGACGGCGCTCCTGCGTGACCGCGCGCTCAGCTTTACCGTCGCCGATACGCCCTCCGGCAAATCGAAGCCCGCCACGGGAGGCGCGAATGGAGTGGCACGCCTTCTTGCGCTCCCGTCAGGCGGATCGGCCGGTACCTCGTCCGGGGTGGCGATCGCCCGCAGGCAGGCCCAGCCCGACCGAAGGCGCGCTGCGCCCGATCAACACGAGCTTACCGACATCGTCTTCGCGGATTTCGAGAGGGGCACCTACGACCGCTGGATTCTCCAGGGCGACTGCTGGGGCGACGGTCCCGCGACCGGGAGCACGTTCGGCGGATCGGTTCGCGGCTACCAGGGGCGGTATTTCCTGTGCTCGTTCCATCCGAAGCGTGGCGGCGCGGCAGTCGGGAAAGCCACTTCCGCGGAGTTCACCATCGAGCGGCCTTTTATTAACTTTCTCATCGGCGGCGGGCGGCTCCCCAATGAGATCGGCATGAACCTGCTCGTCGAAGAGACAGTGGTAAGGACCGAGACGGGCAACAATCGCCGCACGCTGGAGCAGGTCTCCTGGGATGTCTCCCGGCTGATAGGCAAGCGCGCTCGCATTGTGATCGTGGACCGCTCCACGGTGGCGGATCTCGGCTACATCATGGTCGATCAAATCCGGTTTGAATCGCATCCGCCCGCGAAGCAGCACTGATGCCACCATCCACGAGTCCGCTATTGCCCCCAGCCCAATCCAGGGGATCGGCCGGTACAAGGCGCAAGAATCCCCAGGATTGGAGGCTGGAGGCTGGAGGCGCATTTTTGCACGCACTCGAAAAGGCCGGCGTGCGATAACCTCTCGCAATGCACATGCCGTCATGCGTCTACAGTACATTGCGCTTAGGATCGGGCTCGCCCGATGCGTTGCTCTGGTGGGAAGGGCGTTTTTGAGGATGTTTACACACCGTCGTTTGACAGAATCGGAAGCGGCCGTGCTGCACGCGGAGCTTAAGACCACTCCCAATATCCTCGGCTACACCGTGCGGGAGATACTCGGCTTCCAAGACGTGCTCGTGGCGGAGGTGGACGGGGAGTTCGCGGCGGTGTGCGTCAGCAAGGATCTTCTCTTCGGCTGGACCGACATTGCGGTCCTCTATGTCCTTCCGGCGTTCCGGGGGTCCGGTCTTGGGACGGAGCTCTACACCGCTGCCTGGCGGAGGGCCGACGGGAGAGCGAGGCACATCCTCACTCTCAGCCGAAGCCCGCAGGTGATCCACCTGATGAAGCGCTTCGGAATGAAGGTTTCAGGCTCAATGTTCAAGGCTCCGCTCGCGCTCCATCTCCACATGAACTGTCACATGACCAGTCTCTACCGTATTGGCGAGGCGATCCGCAAATCCGGCCTCATCAAAGACGGCGTTCCCATGGTCTGCGGCGTCAGGCGGTATCGCGGCCAATCCGCGAATGCCTGATCTGCTCCCGCTTGCCGCCGAAGCGGGTCTTCGAGCTTTAGCATGACTATCCATATCGGCGCCTCCGGCTGGAGTTACGATCACTGGGAGGATGTGTACGTCTACTTCAACAACGACGGAGGAGGCAACGCGGTGCGCAACGCGGATGCACTGCGATGGCTGCTCGGGGTTTGAGGCATGCTGCGTCGATATTGGCCCGCGGCATGGGAGGTCCGTGCCTACTTGAGGACGCCCCACTGCTGGAGCACCTGTGTGGCGGCTGGGAGTTTTGGCTGCCGGAACCAGTTCGGATCGAACCAAACACCGCTCATCACCCTGCTATGGAGCGGCGCTTCATTCTCGCCGGCTATCAGCTCGTACTTTGAGTCCTCGCCCAGGCAGTAGAGTAGAACTTCGTTCTTCAGAGGATCGATGATCCAATACTCGGCGACTTTGCCCCGCTCGTACTCTGCAAGCTTCCAAATCCTGTCCCGCGTGACGCTCTCTTCGCTTACGATCTCAAAGACGACATCGGCGGAACCCTCCAGGTGTTTGTCCCGCACTCGATACAAATTGGCAGTGGTTACAAACATGACGTCCGGCTCGCGGCCCGGCAGGTCGGGACCCGTTTTCATCTGGTAGTGCGCGTAGAACATCTCGCCCGCCTTCATCGCCTCCACCCACATCTGGAGCAGAACGATTAGAAACGACCCGATCATAGTATGCGCCCGGGACACGGATAGGCTAATCTCCAGCGTATCGGGATCGACCACCAGATGGGTGTACTCGACCCTGCCATCCACCCATTCGGCATGGAGATCCTCGTCCGCCCAGTCCAAAAACTCCTCGTAGGTCATCCTGCGGGGCGGTATCGGAACCGGCAAACGCACCCAATTTGCAGTCGTCATGGAAATTCCTTACAGTTCTGCCCGAACGCACGCCGTGCCATCCTGCAACCTGGTAGTAACGGTCATTCGCGCACGACAGGTCACAGTATTACAGCAGCTCTTCGATGACCTCGCCTTCCGGCGCGACTTCGAGGGCGAGCAGGCTGGTGCGCGAGATGCCGGCGCGGTCGAAGACGGTCATGCAGACGTCCGCGGGCTTTACCGGGCGCTCCACCGGGTACTCCGCGCGCGCATCCGATACCCCAACGACCCGGCCTCCCCGGATACCTCCGCCGGCGAGCAGCGCCGAATAGCAGTTGTTCCAATGGTCGCGGCCCGCTTTGTTGTTGATCTTAGGCGAGCGGCCGAACTCGCCCATTGCGACTACGAGAGTGCTATCCAGGAGGCCGCGCTGCTGCAGATCGTCCAGCAGTGCGGAGAGCGTCTGGTCGAGCATCCACATGTGCCGGTCCTGGGTGATCTCGAAGTTGCGGTAGTGCATGTCCCAGCCGCCGTCCCCGAAATCCTCCTCGGCCTCGACGTGGCTGGACCAGTTGACCTGCACGAACGGCACGCCGGTTTCGACCAGCCTGCGGGCCAACAGGCAGGACTGGCCGAAGCGGTACCGGCCGTAGCGGTCGCGCATCCGCACCGGCTCCTTGTCAAGATCGAAGACCGCCTTCGCGCCTTTGGAGGCGACGAGCTGGAACGCCTGTTCGTAGCTCCGCGAGAGCGCGGCCGCCTCTCCGCCCGTCCAAATCGCTTTCTGGGCCGCGTCCACCGCTTTGAAGAAGCTCGCGCGCCTGTCGATTCGTGCCGAGGTCAGCTCTTCCGGCGGCGTAAGGTCGGAAATCTGTACGCCCTTCACCTCGTCGTAGCCGATGCGGAAAGGGTTGTAGGAGGAGCCGAGCTGGCCGCCGCCCTCGCCCTGGATGGGCCGGTGCCCCTGGTGGAGCTCTTTTCCGACGGCGACAAACGAAGAGAACGGGGGGCGATACCCCTTTACGCGCGCGACCACGGAGCCCATGCTCGGCATGACCTTGCCGCCGGACGCCGCCTTGCCGGTGAGCCCGATGGTTCCGGCGATACCGTGGTCATTCGTCTCGTGATGGAGCGTTCGGATAAGCGAGTATTTGTCGGCCATCTTCGCCAACAGCGGCAGGTACTCGCAGACCTGAATGCCGGGTACGTTCGTGCCGATGGCGCGGAAGGGACCGCGATAGTCGAGCGGAGCGTCCGGCTTCGGGTCGAACGTGTCGAGCTGGCTCGGCCCTCCCCAGAGCCAGAGCAGGATAACGGCCTTCTGCTTCGCGCCGCCGTTCGCGGCCTGCGCGTTGACGAGTTCCGGCAGACCCAGGCCGAGCGCGCCCAGGCCGCCGATTTGCAGAAATCCCCGTCTCGAGATTCCTCCACACGTCTGCTGTCGATTATCCCCTATCGTCCACATTGCTGCTCCACCATCGTCGTTTCGGAAGCTCTTCGGTTTTGCCGCCGGTTTCTCCTGTTTTTGTGGTTTGCCCCACTATTGCGACAGCACGGCTACGCCATAGGGCTGCATCCGCGCATCGCCGTATTCGGCGCGCTCGGTTACCAGGTGGAGCGTCCGAATCCTGTGCGTAATGGGGTCGAACTCCATCCATCCCGCCACGCTGCCCAACGCGCGGTTGTTATCCTCCTTGTGGTAGAAGGCGTGCTTCATCTTGTACTCACCTTCGAGCTGCGCCCGCGCCACTCCGGCGCGGATGGCGGTGACGCGGCCCCGGAAGGTCAGGCTCTCAATGGCGTTCTTTGCAGAGTTCCAATTTTCGGTCGGCGGGTAGAAATGCTGAAGAAGGCGCACCGCTTCCTCCCGATCCGGCTCCCAACTGACTCCGACGGCGGGGCGCGCCGGGAGGAGTTTCGCCTGGGCGGCCGGAGAGAGAGGTATCCAATCTTCCGAAGGCATCTCGCTCCAGTTGCCGCTGCCGTTGGGAATCAGCACGTTGCCCTTCGCGTCCAGGTAGCGGGCAACAAGATGCAGCAGGGTGGTCCCGGGTTCAGCAGTCGGCTTTGCGGGGCTTCCGGCGGGCGGCATCGCTATTCGGGGCGTTAGGGCGAGTGTCCTGGCGCACTTTTCGAGCAGCAAGACCAGATTATCAGGCTGGGCAGCCTGCGCGACGTGCATCGAGTCCAGCAGATGTCCGTCCGGCTTAACGATGTAAACGTGGACGGTCCCGACGGAGAGCTGCGCCGCATAGCCCTCCTGAAATATCCGGCGCAGCTCCGCTTTCTCAAAGGCGGATGCCGATCCGTTGGCCTGGTAGTCTTCGTTCGAGACGTACACTGGCACGTAGTATTTGTTGAGAAGCGCGATGACCTTTGGCGACGAGAGCGACCCGGCTCTCAGTGCGAAGGCGCCGCCTCAACAGCGGCCCACATTTAAGCGCCCATCGTGTGTGAACAGGAAAACGGGCCGCGCACTCGACTTCGCCGTCTGCAGCGCGGTCTTAAGGCTGCCGGCCCATCCGATCTGCTCCCATTGGCGCTCCCGCGCACTAGGCTGCCACTCCGCGGCGCGGCGGTCCACGGCGGCGCTATCCAGCCCGGCCGGCGC
>JAYTEU010000179.1:0-6696 GCA_043734985.1 Chthonomonadaceae bacterium | reverse complement strand
GCATGGGCGTCCACGCCGATACCCTCGGCGACAGCTCCGGCCGCCTGGAGCAACTGATCTAAGCGCCTGGCATAAACCGGAACAGTTGAGAGGGCGCGGAACCCATTCCGCGCCCTCTTTCTCGTTCAATGGTGCCAGTGTTTCAGAACATAACGAAGATACTCGCGCTGCCGTTCTTCAGATCTTCGTTTGGCAGATGCGGCGGCTCCGGAACCTGATCGTTCATCGGTCTTCTTCTTCCACGGAGTTAAGTCCGTCGAACTCTAGGCTCAGTTGGTCCACGCCAAACGCATCGAAAATCCGCTGGGGTAGGTTATTCTTCTTTCTGGAAATACCTGTCATCAGGCTGTCCGGATCGGCGGCGTATTTCTGCATGAACTCCAGAAACGTGGCCGCCACCACTACGGGCGTCTCTCCGCCGACAAGATAGATCGGGCCGTTCGTTTCGGCATCGCCTGTCAGGTGAATGGCATACGCCCAGCACCACAGCAAGTAGTCCGCAAAGAGGTAACAGTCCGGATAGTCGAAGCGATCGGTATGGATCGGGTCCACTAGTTCCTCGCGGACCGGCTTCATTTCTTCCAGCGGCCAAAACGTATAGAAATCCCGATCCATGCCGCCATTGCCGTTCGTGGCCTCGAAATAGCCTCGCATCGCATGCGGCAGGGCAACCGAATACCCCCGCTCAAACGCGCTCAACGCTTCCACTATTACGCCGGGAGGCGCCGGCAGACCCTCCTGCTCCCACTTCTGTCTGATGCTGTGCCACAAATCCATAGCGTCTCCGGGGACTGCTTCCACACCTGCGCTCAACATCACTCAGGTGGCTCTATATAGCGATCCCATTCCTCATTCAAATACAAGACGTTCGACATCCCGCAGGAAATGATAGCTCCATCCTTGACCAGCGTCTCCATGCCATGCTCCTCTTCCCAGTCGCATTCGGCTGCGATGAAGAACCAGGTGTGCGGGCTCGATCCATGCCGAGGGATCACGATGGAATCTAACGCGTAATGTTTCCGGATATTGCTGCGGTTGATCTGTCCGAGATCGTACTCCGAAAGGTCGACAGCATCGTCCACCTCTTTGCGATACGCCTCGGCGGCATCGTCAAGCGCGTCCAGGAACGTCGCCGCTAAGGACTCCACTGAATGCAAAACCGCGATCTGCGATGGCGATGGCTCCTGTTCCTTCGATTCCGGGAGTATCGTGACCGAAACCGCTTGCCCCAAGAACGGCACGGCCTGCTGAATCTCCCAGCCAACGATAGTCAACTTGCACGTGTAACGGCCAATTGTTGCCAACTCCGAAACTTTTCTGTCTTCCGGGTTATATGGTTCCATCGGTATCCAATCAGACGAACGTCGGCTCTACCGTTTACAAATGCGGTTGAAGGTCGGCAGCGGAAGTACAGGCCAACATCCAGCGTTTCTTCGTTTTCATCAACAATTCTTCTCTTGCGGTAAAGACAGTGCAAACGGATTATTGTCGCGCCCTTCCGCGTTACGAAGACCACCGCTTGGGTGAGGTTGATATCACCTGGTACGCGTCTTCGTAAATGATATGCCCCGGCCACTGGCATTTCTGTACTTCCACGAGATAGCCATGCGCTTTGAGCAAGGTCGCCAGCCTCCACATCCGTTGCACACACTCGTGCGCCTCCGCCTTATACCAGAAGATGTGGCTCCAGGTGATGTAATGCGGCCGTGGCACAGGCAGGTTCTCCTCGAACCAAAGCATCTCCCGGCGCAGTGCAGCCGTGTTTTCCGGTGACAACCGTCCGCTTTCCAGGAGCGGATAGGCCAAACTGAATAGGCCGGACGGTTGACCTGAATTAGCATTGTATTGAGTTGCGACGAACCTCAGAAATCTGATTTCCATCTCGTTCCGATGTGGGAATCAAGTACCACCAACTTCAAAATGAAGTCAAGCACGCAAGAACGGCGGATTATGGTGAAAATACGACGCTGATACTTCTGAAAATGACAACTTGATATAGATTACGTGTGCATCGTAAGGCAAACCCTCCTTTAACGACTGGTCACGCGGCCAGCGGCAATGTCAGTCCGATCAGGGCCTGAGCGAAAGCCTGCGCGGCGATTTCGCTGGTGGACCGCACGCGCCTCCGCGCACGAAACAAGCCCCAAAACATAGGCACGAAGATGGGCGGCAGCCGATCCGGGACGGGGCCGATCCGCGTAGCCTCCAGATGATGGAACAGCTCGTGCGCGATAAGCAAGTCCAGCGCAATCCGCTCCGCATCGGCACACTCCAGCAGCCGCGCCACCGCCTTAATCCCGAATCGATATACGGTAATCAACCGGCTCCCGGCATCGTACTCCGCAAATATGGGAACACCCGCAACGCATCCGTCCATCACATTGTAGGGTGGGGGCTTGTCCCCCGCCGTCCCCTTGTCCCCCTCAGCGCCCCCGTCGTCAACTATCAGCACGCGTGCGCCAAGCTGCACCGCCAGCGATCGAACCTGCTTCCCTTGAAAACAGCCGGCCTGTTCCCGCCCAATGGCGACCGCACCGGCGATGTATTCGCCCTGCTGGGTATCCGACAGCCACGGAAACACCGGATCGCGCCGCAGTTCCCGCCACGCCGCATCGTCCCGGTCGAGTAATGTTGAAGAAGACATCACCGATGCCACTGCGTGAGCGCGATGTAGGCCAGTGAAACCGCGGATGCCGCCATCACATAGGGCAGCGTCGATCTCAGTATCCGGTTGACGTCGGTCTTGGCGAACTCCGCGGTCCAGACATTCATCGTGTTCGTCGGATCGCAGACGCCCTGAACCAGGCCCGTCCCCATAAGCGCGCCCATGACGAGGTGCGGCGCGAAGATGGTCGTGAGGATGGCGCCCACCCCCGCGCCAAGGCCGTAGAGGTTGAGCGGCCCACGGTACAGCGCCAGCGGGCTGAGCAGGCCGAAAAAAAGGACATACCCCCAGGGCGAGTGCGGTATGATGGCGGCAAGCGCCGGCGCCACCACCAGCTTGACGGGCTCCGAGGTAAGCGCCGTCACTACCATGCCGATCCCGATCATCAGGCCCAGCACCGGCGCGACGGCCTTGATTCCCTCGATCATCGCCCCGGTCAGGCGGTTGACGATCTCTTTTGGATAGGTCGTCAGAATGCCATAGGTCGCCGCCAGCATCAGCGCCGCATTGATGTTGAAGTCGATGGAGGGTACATGGCCCCAGGTGAGCTTGTCCAGGAACCGGCAGCCGAGTATCAGCGCAACAGGAAGCAGCGGCGTCATGAGCGCGAGACCCGAGATACGCGGTGGCGGCGGCGGCTGCTCCGTGGGGCCGGTCCACATCGAGCGGCGGGAACGCGCATTGACCAGCGTGTAGGCCAATCCGGCCGCCGCCAATGGGATGCCCGTTATCGTGGCGAACAGCGCGACGGAGCCGACCGGCACCTTCAGCACATCCTGGTAAAATCCCCATCCGGCCACGTTCCACTGCAAACCGATACTCACGCCGAAGAGGAAGATGCATGAAGCCGCAAGCGGCCGAAGCCCCACGCCGATCATAACCGGCAGCACGAGCGTGCCGATCATAATCACCGCGCCCAGTCCCCCGATAGCAAGGAACGCCGCCGCCGTCGCGAACATCATGCACAGCGCCACCGGAACGGGCCGGTCTCCCGCCAGTTCCGACGCCTTCTTAACAAGCGTCTGCGCGATGTGCGAAGTAAAGACAACCTGCGCCAGTATCGCGCCGAACACCGCGTTCACCATTGCGCCGGCCAGCCGCGTGACGCCCTTATCGAAGACAAGCGTAATGGAATCCAGCGGATGTCGCAAATTCGGAAGGCAGGCGATCAAGACCGCCATCATGGGGAGCGCCAGCAGCGCAGGCAGCCGCCTCGAATACATCAAAACCGCAAACACCAGGAACAGCAGGAAGATGAGCAGCGCCATGTAGTAATGCCTCTCGAAACAGTGTGAAAGTACTCTGTGGATCAGAGAGTGAGGGCCAGTCAGCTTCGGGCGCTGTCAATCCGGTCCGGCAGATGGTTGAATTTGCCAACGCGAAGCAGTCCCCAGTTCAATAGCCGCGCGGCCCAGTTCTTGATCTGGTGCGTTTTCCAACGGTCGACAGGCCCGTCGAAGGAGCCCGCCGGATAGTCGGCTCGTCGGGAATGCGGGCGATACACAAAGGTTCGAACCAGGCCGATGTCCTCGTAGCGCTCTTCGGACTCTTCAAACATCGATTCGTCCGGCGCAAAGAGGTCGGCGCGGGCCTCTTCGCTGAGGAGAACATACTCATCGCCGGTCACGCCGTTCTTCAAAAGCCGATGGACGAGTATGACATCGAATCCGGAAAGCTCCGTAAACCGGTCCAGCCGATAGATGAGCGCAGAGCCACTATGGATCACCATCTTAAGGCGGAGCATCTCCACGCTACTGCAGCCCGCGCAGGGACATTCGTTGGACTGTACAAGCTGGGATATGCGCCGATCGAACGCATGAAAGATACGATCGATGCGATCGCGAAAACCGGTCGCCATGCCTCGGAGCGCTCGCTCGTTTCCCTGCTTCGGGAGGTAGAAGAATACCGCATCGCCTTCGAGCTTCGAAATGCGCAGCGGCGTCTTCAGCTCTTTCAGGATGGCGCGCATAAGCTCAGAGATAACGATCTGACTATGGGCCAGGGTTTCACGGTTCGCGGTCATGAACCTCGTATAGCCGCTGATATCGGCAATGACCAGTAAGACCTCTTGCTCGCCTGTCTCCAACATGTCTCCCTGCACGAATGTACGGTGATCGGACATTTCCACAATAATACAACATTATTGCGTGGTGGTGTAGTTCCGTGACCCTGGAACAATAATGACGAGGGCTTAGGCCTCCGCCAGCATGCCCTCAGCCGGGGGAGTACAACTATGCAGCCGAAATTAGCCACGAAAGCCATCGCCGAACCTAGAGTACAGTTACAGGAGAGCCGTCGGGCGCTGCGACAACTGGCGCGCCGTGTTACTCTCACCGGAACGGCGGACGACAAAAGACAATTCCATGCCACGCTGCACGACCTGAGCAGGCGCGGTTTACGTATCCGAATGGAGGCCAGCATTCATTGCGGCCAGTTCGTCAAGCTGGAAGCCGATCGAGAGGCGGATATCGAAGCCATCGAGTGCCGTGTCACACGCATACAGACCGTCGAGCAGGCAGGCCAGGCGCAGTTCGAGTATGGGTTGCAAATTTCAGACTCGTCGCGCGAACAGGGCCATCGCTGGTTCCTGCATTTCTGCTATGGCGGTACTCCCAGGCGCTCGGAAGTCTGACCTGCAGAGGCGCAAACCATGAAACTTGATCGACGCTCATTGCGTCTGGAATCGTGATAGGTTTGCTCGGTTAGTCACGCACGCTTGTCGCTCGCACTTGGAGGGCCGGCAGCCGGAAACGGTTACAATGGCAAAGACCATCATTCCGGCGACGGACAATCGCGTGAGGATTGCCATCGACAGTTACGATTCGGCGAGGAGGTGTTCGACAGATGGGAATAATGCCCGTGGATCGCGCCCAAAATTGGCATAGCTTATTCCGGAGATTCGGTCTTCCCGGCGACCTGCCCGAGAAAGAGCCTGCCGACAAGGCTAGCGGACGCCGGAACAAAAGCGAGCCAAAGGCTCCGGATCGGGATAAGCGGCCCGCAATGAAACCGGACCGGTAATACCCGGCTATCGACTTGCAAAAAGCGCGCCCGTACAGTGTCCAGGATACTGTACGGGCGCGCTTCGCTTTGCAGTAAGCCGAACGACTAGCCCGAATTTCTTCACCTTGCTCCCGGTTCCACCGGTATACGCGGGGTTCATGGCGGGCTTCTCGCTTACCACGGAGGTGCCGTTGTCATTGGTGGTCGGCTTCTTTACACCGGTGACGACCGTGGTTCCGGCCGGCGGCGCGGGCTGGGTTGCCGGGGTCTCGCAGCCGAACAGGCATGCGCACGTCAGAGTTCCCAGCAGGGTACAGATCGTCAATTTGCGCAGGTTTGAGGCGCTTATCATAGTCTACAGACCCTCTCATTGATTGATTGATCGATTCAGCGATACTACGGGTTGGCCGCCCACTTGTACACCGTTGCTTTGGAGATATGCACCTGGCCGTCTTTGCTGCCCTTGGTCCAGTTCGTGCCGACCGCGGCCTGCCCCGCATTCATGAACTTCACGTGGCCGTCCACATGGGCAAGGTTGGCATTAAGGGCTTTGCGGAGGGAGACGCCGCCGGTGTACTTGCCGGCCTCTTCGGTCTTCAGTTTCAAGCCATAGAACTGGTCGATAGCCCAGTCGGACCGGCAGTACTGCGGAATGTCTTCGCAGTCAGGCGGCTCGGCGTGCGGCTGGTAGAAGGCGTGTCCAAGGCCGTTGCTCCAGAACCCGCCGACCTCGTCTACATCCATGTGACCCGCGAGCAGCACGCAGTCTGCCGGCCGAGCGATTGCGGCTAGCGCGTTACCCGGAAACACCCACGCGGTGGTATTGCCGAGGGTCGGCGAAAGAGAAGTGTAGTTGTACGCGTACTGCGAGTACAACGGGTAGAAGAACGGATCGACGCCCTTGGGGCCGAAGAGAGGATCGATGAACACCTGTACATTCTTAATGTAGGGGTTTACATCGAACGCCCACGAGGACCAGACCCGGCTGCCGTTCCAGATGATGGGGCTTCTGGGATCGTCCCAGCGCT
>JAYTEU010000178.1:0-7611 GCA_043734985.1 Chthonomonadaceae bacterium | reverse complement strand
AATCTGCTCTGAGTATGCACTGGCGCAGGCTGTGGCAGCGCCTCCAGATCGGCGATCCCTTCACAGGCCTGCCGGATCAACTCCGCGTGGGCGGGCGTGTTTAGGACTCCGTCGTCGTGCCCAAGCAGCGTGTGGAAAGGCACATGTCCACTGCCTCGGCACATCTGCCGGTCCGGGATCTCCGGCAAACTCTCGATACATCGGGCCGGCAGCCGCGAGCCAAGTTCATATTCGTGATCGCCCGGTCTATAGCTCTTTCGACCCGCGATGTATACGATTTTCTTCGCTGACGCCACATGTTCGGCCGGCGGCTTTGCGGACGCGCCATATCCCACGGCGACCGTATGGGCCATGCAGGCAGCTAACAAAACGAACCGCGCCATTGCGTGTACTCCTGAGAGGAATGGAACGACCGCATCTTAAGGATCGAAGATCAGACGCGATTTGAAAGTGCGGCTCGCCGCCGCCGAACTATCGCCGCGTTTGGAGAATAATACGCCGGTTCCCTTGACGACGATTCAGTATGTCCGTTCCTCGCCAAAATATGCAACAGCTCGCCAACTTCCAGCCGAAGCAAGCATACGAGCAAATTACCGATACGACGCGGAGTCGTGCCGGAACCGCGAATTAGAATAGGCGCGATGGAACAATCATGGTTCGAGCAGCGGCGAATGTGTTTTGGAACGCGCGCCGGACGGATGGGCCTTCATGTTTTCGCTGGTGCGCAGGTTTTCCGCCGTCCATGTCGAATAATCAGTCCGATCTTGCAGACCTACACCTTGCCGACAGGGGACACCGACCGTGACAGATTCCACCGCATCGACTTCAATTGCCGCCAAGCCCGCGCTGGAAATGCGCCATATCAGCAAACAGTATCCCGGTGTCAAAGCGCTTGACGACGTTTCGCTGACAGTTGGCGCCGGGGAGATTCACGCGCTGCTGGGCGAGAACGGCGCGGGCAAGTCGACGATGATGAAAATCCTTGCCGGGGCGCAGACCAAGGATCAGGGTGAGATCCTGATGAATGGCCTGCCGGTGCATATTGACAGCCCGCAAAAGGCGATGGACCTTGGCATTTCGATCATTTATCAGGAGTTTAATCTGGTTCCGTATTTAAGTGCCGGAGAGAATATCTATCTCGGTAGGGAGCCTCGTGGCGTGCTGCCCGGCTTCGTCGATTTCAAAACGCTCTACAAAAACGCGCAGAACGTCATCGACAGCCTGGGCGTCCATTTCGACGCGCGGACTCCCGTCAACCAGTTGAGCGTTGCACAGCAGCAGATGGTGGAGATAGCCAAGGCGACAAGCAAGAAGTCCAAGATCATCATTATGGATGAGCCCAGCGCCACGCTGACGGACCATGAACTCAAGGCGCTGTTCAATCTGGCGAGGAAGCTGAAATCCGAAGGCGTAAGCATCGTTTATATTTCGCATCGCCTGGAAGAGGTTTTCGAGGTCTGCGACCGTGCCACGATCATGAGAGACGGGCGCTGGATCGCGACAAAAGATGTGGTCGATTTAACCCGAGAAGAGATCATCAAGCTGATGGTGGGGCGTGAGCTGAAAGACGCCATACCAAAAGTTGCGGCGAAGCTGGGCGCCCCCGCGCTGACGGTCAAAAATGTTAATCGGACGGGCGTGCTGCACGATATTTCGTTCGAAGTGCGACAGGGCGAGGTGTTGGGGCTCGCCGGGTTGGTTGGCGCGGGGCGAACGGAGACAGCGCGTGTCATCTTCGGCGCGGACGCGATGACGAGCGGGAGTATCGAGGTTCTGGGCAAGAAGGTCAACATCAGGTCGCCACAGGACGCCATTAAACACGGAATCGGCCTCGTGACGGAGGACCGAAAGGAGCAGGGTCTGGTTCTCGGCATGGCGGTCCGCGAAAACACAACGCTGGCAAACCTCGATATTCTCGCGGTGATGGGGTTCATTCGGCGCACCGAGGAGAACAAAGTCGCTGAGAAGTATAAGAACGACCTTTCCATAAAGACACCGTCGATCGAGCAGATCGTGCAGAATCTATCCGGCGGTAATCAGCAGAAAGTAGTCCTGGCGAAGTGGCTTTTCACCGGCTCCAAAGTTCTGATTTTTGACGAACCGACGCGCGGAATCGACGTTGGCGCGAAGAGCGAGATCTATAAGCTTATGAACGAGCTTGCCGCCCAGGGAGTAGCGATTATAATGATCTCGTCGGAGCTGCCTGAAATTCTCGGAATGAGCGACCGAATCCTTGTAATGCACGAAGGCAGGATTACCGGCGAGATCTCGCGGGCCGAAGCGACACAGGAGAAGATAATGCATCTGGCCACGGGTGGCGAATAGGCGAGGGCGAGGGGAGCGATGGGAGAAAAGAATTCCGGCCGAGCGAAGCGATCCTCTGAGCGTGATATCGATGAGCTGGCCGAGGATCTCGTCGCCGACAAATATCGTGTTCGCAGGACAGCGATAGGCGCACTTGCGCAGATTGGGGGTGATAGGGCAATCCGCCTGATTTGCGACGCCCTCAAAGATCCTCGGAAGTCGGTTCGATCACGCGCCGCGTACTGTTTGGGCCGAATGCGAAGCAGCGACACACTGGAAGCGCTCGCGGACGCCCTGCATGATCGGACAGCGGATGTACGCAAGCAGGCAGTACTGGCGGTCGGCAGCGTAGGACACGTGGAAGACGCCGTTATACTTCTCCTGCCGATGCTTGCCGACACAGAGGCAATAGTCATCCAGGCTGTGATAGAGGTTTGCGGAGGCTTCCGCGATCCCCGGATGGTCGAGCCTCTTCTAAGTGCCGCAAACGGCCGCAGCCCCATAATTCAGGATCGGATCGTTCTGGCGCTTGGGCCTCAGCGCGATCTCCGAACGGTTCGTTTCCTCTGTACATTGGCAAAATCCGGCGCACAGTCCACGCGGTCCAACGCAATCAGGGAGCTGCGCGCCATGGGTGAAAGCCAGGCATTGCCCCGCGCGCTTTTAACAGCGCACGGTCTCCCTGCCAGGTATCGGCTCGAGGCGCTCGAGGCGCTGCGCACGGTTCGAATCGGTGGATGGTTTTTCACGGCGGGGCTTGTCTACCCTCTTCCTCCAATTCCCGAGTATTGCGCGCGTATTGCCGCGGGCGACAGCGACTTGGATGTGCGTAGAGGAGCACACGAGCTGCTGGAATACGGCAATCTGCTCCGCGGAAGCGAGCCACAGGGAGTCGGAGGCGATGTTCTCCTGCGAGCCGCGGCAGGCTCGCCAAAAAATTCGGCGCAGGATGGACTGCTAATTGCAGCGTCCCGCGAAGACTTGATCTCACCACAGCCCCGGATCGGAATCCTGCGCCGTCTGTTCAAAATGAAAATCTAAACTAAAGTGTCAAAAATTTGGGAACAATTTTCAAAATCGTCCAAAACGTATTGACAGGTTGAACAGCGGTGTGTTAGAATGGAGTCGTTCTGATTGATGCTTTCCCTCGCTGGCGAAGTGCACTTATGGCAAAAGTCGAGCCTCCGACCCACGCCAAGGCACCACACGTACTGAAGGAAAACCTCATTTCATCCTCGTATTGGGCGGCGGACCTCCACGGTCTACCGCCCCTATTTCTTTATCACTCCCACGTTAGATTTTCCAACAACTTTTCAACGCGGTAGTGTTGCCGCTAAACCGCCTCCGAACCCACCGCAATTGCTTTCGGCCGGCCCGAAGAGCCACGATTGACGCCGGCAAGACCCACGGAGTATAATCACCTCCGGTCGTGGGACGGGTTTCGAGGCAATTGAAGGAAGGAAGTCGGACATGAAAGCCACCATTGAGGGGATGCGTCCCGGCGACCCGGTCATTCGCGACGACGAGGGCCGCAGGATCGCGCTCGTCCTTCGTATAGTACCGGAGACGCCGGATGAAGTAGCCGAGCTGAAGAAGTTCTGCCGTCTCACGGACGCGTTTACATTTGTTATCGATGAAGATTATCGGCTCAATCAGGCGCACATCGCTCCCGTATATGGAGAGCGCACATTTCCGATCGCCAGTAGAAATATTTATGAAGAATCTCTTTGAACGACCCGTGACCGCGCTGAACGGCATCGTCGCTATGACAGGCTTCATGCTTGTTTTCTCCTCCTCTGGACATTCGCAGAGTTCACCCCAGATTGCTCGAAGTGTCAGCGCGGGGCTTGGCGCGCAGGGCAGAATAATGTGGGTCGACGGAACTGCAAACCTCGCGCGTACCGTGATCCGAGACGGCCGCACAGTGACCTTCGACTACTCCACTACGCGCGAGGGCGTGGAAGATGTGGTGCGCCGCTGCAAGGCCGCCCACATCAATACGCTCGTAATAGATGTCAAGCCGTTAAGCGGCCAGACTCTGTATGCCAGTAAGATCGCGCCACGCATGCGAGAGTGGCGCGGGCGCAAGCTCCCGGATTTCGATGTACTGGCAGCCTTCATCGAGGTGGGCCATAAGGCAGGCCTGCAGATCGATGCGTCGATCAATGTCCTTAGCGAGGGCCACAAGTACTTCAGTGTCGGACCTGCCTACGAGCATCCCGAATGGCAAAGTATCGTGTACACGGTCGACCGCGGACTGACCGCGCCGCTGACAGGCGGAAGGATGTCGGTCCGAGTACCCGGCGAGCCGTCCGATCCCGCCGCACCTACGCTGCTGGCGGATGAGAGCTCCATTCTCGGTAGCGATCCCACCAGCGGGATGGTGGGCCTGGAGAGTGTTGACAGCAAGGGTGGGGTAGTGAGCGGGAGCGCAATTGCGGGCAAGCAGCTCAATATCGTGCTGGACGGCGACAACAGGTGCGTCGGCCTGGTGGATAGCGCGCTTCTGGGAGACGATCCCCTGATTGCGCCTGAAGGTGGCCACCTGATTCCAGCCACTCGCGACTCGGATCGTGCCTGGTGCGCCGCCAATGCTCAGCCGGGGGCCGTTCTTGGCTTTGACATTCGCACATCCCGGACGCCGATCGCCGTTGCGCCGAGCGAGAAAATCGCCTGCTTCGTCAACCCGCTTCATCCGGAGGCGCGCAAGCACGAACTCGATATCGTTCGAGAGTTGGCAACGGAATACGATATTGACGGGCTTGTGCTCGACCGTTGCAGGTACAGCAACCTCTACAACGATTTCAGCGATCGGACACGGGATGCTTTTGCGCAGTGGCTCAGAACTCGCCGTGCGTCGCGGGGTATCCGGCAGTGGCCGCAGGACGTATTTGAGTTTCCGAAGGTGCCCAACGGCAAGACCAAAACCGGACCGCTTTACAAGCAGTGGCTGGAATTCCGCGCCGGAGTCATTCGTGAATTTGTGGCGGACGTTGCAAAGACCGCGCGATCCGCCAAGCCGGGGATAATTCTGGGCACCTACGTAGGATCGTGGTATCCGGCCTATTATGAGGTAGGCGTGAACTGGGGCAGCGCCGCTACGCGACTTCGGTATCCCTGGTTTACACCGGACTATCCCAGCACGGGATACGCGGAGTTCTTCGACTGGATCAGCACGGGATGTTACTACCCGATTGCGACCAAAGAGGACGCGCGCGCGAACGGACTGAGCGAGAAGGGGACCGTCGAGTATGCGTCCCAACTATCGGACCTCGCAGTTGCGGACGGTGCGTTTGTCTACGGCGGAATCTATGCCGCCGACTATATTAAGCACCCGGAGACGTTCATTAAGGGCCTGGAAGCAGCGGGCCGCCAGAGTCAGGGCTGGATGATCTTTGATCTCTCCTATATCAATGACTATGATTGGTGGCAATACCTGGAGGCAGCGTACAAAACCGACGTAGTGCCTCCCGAACGGCTTCGCGGCCTGTTGAGCGAAATCAGGACGGCTCGGGACGAGGCGCGACATACTCGCTAAATAGTGCATAAGCGTCTAGGTACCAAAGGACCGGTGTTCCGGACGCCGATATGCCTTGACAGTTAACTCTTATGGGTATAGAATAAGAATGTTAACGGGGAGGCGTAAGAGCCACCCGATCTGCCCAATCTAAGTCGAACGACTGGGTTGGGAGAGACAATCCAAACTAAGGAGGAACGGCCACGAAACAGATAACGAAGGTGAACTGGACTTCGTGGGTAACCTATTGGAAAGGATTCGTAGGATGACGCCACCGGACTGCAGCGGCGAGGCTAGGCACTAGCGCGGAGTAAGCAAGTTACCGCGAAGACCAGGAACCGCTAAACAAACGATTTAGCAGTTTCACGAAACACGCGATGCGATTTAATCGCCTATTGTGAACTCAGTGTAACCGTACCCAGAGCGCCTCAAAATACAAGTCAGAATTTCCGTCTTCACGGAGCGAATAGCCCCCAGGAGCATCCATCGATGCCTCTGGGGGCTATTGTGCTATGAAACCCGGCGCCTAGGATTTACGTAATCGATTGTGCGAGGAGGAAAATTCACAATGATGAAGCAGATTCTAAACCGGGTCGGCGTCGAAGCCGCGCACGCCGTTATCGGAGGCAAACTTGCGGGAAGCCGCTTGAATATGAAGCTTGGGTTCGCCCTTCTCAAAGATCGTCGGGTCGGGGTATGGCCGAAATTGCTTGCACTAGGGTTAGGAGGGGCCGCGGCAGCCCTTCTCATCGGACTCGAGATTCCTTTCGAGGCGATTCTTGCTGTCTTTCTACCGGGACTCGGGCTCGCGCTGGATTATGTGACGGACGGCATGGAGGCAGTTATTTTACCGGTCCTGTTCGGCTCGCTGATACTGCCGTTCGTTGCGCCGCGCCAACTGGTAGATGAGATCATGATGGAACGAGCTGCCCCTGCCGTTACGGCTCTGCCGCCGTCGGTGACATCGTAACCAGAGTAGCCAAGGCAGATCGACTTCCGGAACGATGAGAGACCGTGTATTGTCCTTGAGTTGTGGGTAGCAGCGCTTGCTGCTACCCCTTGTTATTGCCTAAACCTCTGTCATGCCGGTCCTGACCTAGTATTGACGCCCCAGCCCATAGCGTAAACCAATACCCTTCGCCTATCTAAAGTATTGACGTCACTCTCACATGAGGCGCGGCGCAAACTACAATTCTGCGACATGTCAGGGCTGCTGTCACGCATTGTTCAACGTTTCGTTAGGTTAAAGTGCGGGAGGAAGGATGAACGTGAAATCGCCAATTATTGCAGCCAATAGGCGTTCACCTGAGGACGGGGCGGGAAACCGGATGCCCCCGCTTTACATAGCGGACTAAGACATCGGAAGGGATTACAAGTCCAGGCGGACAGAATCCCTTCCCGACGTGACGCTTTCAGAGATGGCGACGGGGGCGCTGACGTCATCGAAGGAAGCGACACGACCAGGGAGTCCCTCGGCGGAACGGACTCCCTGTGTTTGTTTGGCTACCCAAAGGAACGGCGGAGGCGCCATGATGCGAGCCTCCGCCGATGCTGCGCCTCCAAGCCGCGAACTAGGAAACTACGGCAGAGTCGTCCAGCGGATCGAACCAGCGTCCCATGTGGCGAAATTTGTCGTATCTCGCCTCGAGCAACTGCTCCTCGGTAAGCTTCTGAAGATTGGCGAGATGGTCGGCGATTGCGCCCTTGATTGTCATAGCGGTCGCTATTGGATCGCGATGGGCTCCGCCGAGAGGCTCGGGCAGGATCTCATCGACCAGCTCGAACTCCAG
>JAYTEU010000177.1:0-10484 GCA_043734985.1 Chthonomonadaceae bacterium | reverse complement strand
ATGGAGTTCGAGTGCGTCGGCGGCGGAGGCAACATGAAATCCGAAAATGACATGCACATTCACCACCTTGTGTTCACATTTCTGTCGGACGACCATTTCACACAAGAGTGGTCCGCCAACAAGGATGGCAAGCAAGCCGGCGCGGCCGATAAGTTCGAGTCGTATCGCAAGGCGCCGTAGGAGGATGAGCGGGTGATGAGGTGAGAGGGTGATAATTCCAGTTGTAACTAACTCTGACCCCCGCTCCCAATTAAGCCGCGCGATCGCTCAGATCGGGCGGTTTCCAGTTGTGGGTTTTCCATCCGGCCTCCATCAACCAGGCTCCGTAAGGCCGCGGTTCTACGACGGTGTGGCTTTCAGCTTGGCGGGGTTGGAGGTGTTCAGTGCCACGGCCGCGCGGATGAGCGCCTTCAGCGCCTCTTCGTCGATCTTGTCGCCCTCATGGATGTCGATGGCGCGCCTGGTGTTGCCCTCAAGACTGGAGTTGAAGAGGCTCGAAGGGTCCTCCAGGGAGGCGCCTTTTGCGAAGGTGAATTTGACCTTGTCCTTGTAGGTCTCGCCGGTACAGAGGATTCCGGTGTGCGACCACACAGGAACACCCGACATCGAGTTCGACGGCTTGGCCCATTTCATCTCCTCGATCACCGCGGGGTCGGCCTGCTTGATGAGGCTTCGCACCCGAGCCAGCGTCTCGCCCCGCCAATCGCCCATCGCCTCGATTCTCGCATCGATGCGCTGGGAGGGAGAACCCCCTTCGGTTTCTACTTTCGCCTCGCCTTTCGTCGTTTCGATGGTTGTTCTCGCTTTCTTCACAAGCATGTCGATTATTGATTCGTCGGCGGCATTCAGCCCCTACTGCGCGAAGGCGTTCCGGTACATCGAAACGGATGTGCCAACCGGCAGCGCCCACGGATAGGTACGCACTATCGATATTGTGCCATAAAGTCAGGCGCGTGCCGCCGCCAATGGCTTTAAGTTCCCACCGCAACTCGTTTTGAAGCAGTCCCGATTTCAGCCGGTAGAAGCGGCGCTGCCACGAATTCATTGACTAAGCGGCATAGAAGTCACTTGTGCCGGTGCGCAGCCGCTGCCCGCCGCTCAGGGTCATTCAGTTCTCCAACCGTCGGGTCCGCACGGCACTGAAGTGCCGGTCTAAGTCTACCAAACCCGCCTTCGCGGGTTGCGGATTGAGTCCGCGAAGGTGGACTTTGTAAACCTAGACCGGGATTTTAATCCCGCGTCACGAGAACTGAATGACCCTGCCCCGGCGCTGTTCGCGACAGGGTATCCGTTTAAGAGTAACGTTTGACGGTCCAGGGCGTCCAACTTCCAGCATAGAGCGGATGGAAAGGAAGAGAGCCATGCGAAACGGCGCGGGACTGATCTGTCTCAGCGGGCTGTTGCTGATCGGCAGAACTTCGGCGGCGCGGCAGGCGAAGTCCGTTGACGTACCGGAAGGGCTTGTCGGCAGCTCGGCATTTGCAAAGCGCGTGAAGGTGACTTGCCCGGGGCTTGCGGTCGGGGAACTGCTCGATCGACTCTCTGCTAAGACGGGGGTGACGCTGCGGGCCGACAAGGCGATTGCGGACGATAAGGTAATTCTATTCTGTCCGGCGAGACCCCTCAAGGACACGCTGAACGATCTAGCGGCGCTCTTCCACGATGGCTGGCTTCACACCCGGACGGAAGACGGCAAAGACCGTTACACCCTCCTGCGACCCCGTAAGGCCACGGAGTATGAACGGTCGCTCTCCAAAACCACGAACGCCCATCTCATAGCCAAACTTGATGAGCAGGTGAGAGCGCTGGCCGAAACGCCGGAACAGTTGGCGAAACGTCCCGAAGACGATCCCATTCGCAAGTCCCTGGCAGATCCAGGAAATCGTGTCGCCACCAGGGTGTTCGCCGCGCTTTCGTCGGATCAGCGCGACGCGCTCTTCGACCGGCGAGTATTGAACTTTTCCGCAGCCGAAATCGGACCCCAGCTTGCCGAGCCCGTCGGTGGACTCTATAAGCTGTGCGCCGAGCGCGCAGCGCGCTTTCTACGGGGAGCCGGCTCGCCTCCGGGAGAGAACGCGCAGGACTATGCACGACGGGGAATTCAGTTTGCACTACATAACTGCGGTGGTAGACTAACTCCTTCGATCTACGCGTACGGCAAATCCTCCATGATAGGATTCCTTTTCGCCGATGTCGACACAAAGGGAGCCTGGGCGATTGGCCCGCACGGCGATCCGTATGCTCCTGGGCCGATACCGCGTAAAGTCGTATTGCCCTCCGCCGAAAAAACCCAAAAGGTACAGTCCGAGCCCACCTGGATCGATCGTCTGCAAAAGCTGGCAGAATCGACCGGGTCCGTTGTGCTGGCGGACTTCTATCGCTGTAGTCCCGTGAACCTCATTCCAAAAGACGTGGCTGAGCCTGCCCCGGATACGCGGGACCGACCGGAAGTCATCGCGCTCGATCGGTTGTGCTGGAAAGTGGGATACCTCTGGTGGACGCGATCGGACGGCGCGCTGCTGTTCCGCAAACGCGATTGGTTCGAGCAGCAGCGATACGAAGTTCCTGACCGGTGGCTGGTGGAGACCGTGGCTCGAATGAAGGCCCAAAAGCATATTCCGAAGGTCGCGGATCTGCTGCGCGCCCGAGAGCTGACCGCTCGGCAGATTCTCGGCTTGAACGGCATGAACACCGGGGACGGCTTCAGCTACTCCGAGTTCGAGACCGTCGGGGCGCCGGAACTTGCTGAATTCCTGAGCAAAGAGCTTGTAAACCACCCTGCGGCTCCAGGTCAGCCGCCGATTGTGGATCGTTCGCTCGAGCCCGGCCGCTCGTTCGAGAAGGCGTACTTCAGCCAGGACACGGCTGCATTGGCGTCCAACGAATCGTTTACTGCCTTCCTGAGCGCGCAGTCCTCTCCGATCCCGGTAACGGACATCCGGTATTTCCAGGCCGACATCTACACGGAAGACCGGGGGCACGGTCCGGGCAACGGCTGGAACGGCGCCAGCGTAGTAGTGAACTGGAAGGTCGGCCCCCTGCAGGACAAGAGACAGAATATCTGCCTTCCCTTCGAAGTACCCAACGATCGCCGAGACCAGGTGAAGATAGAGGTGGAATAAGACGCCATCTTTGTCCATTCGCGCGGCATGCAGAAATGTAACAAGGACTTAGCAAATCGAAACCGGAATAGCGGTGGAGGGAGTTAACATGATTTCGACGCAGCCGTCTCGATTATTTAATTAATCGCGTATATCGGCACATCCGGAGGATAGATGGACTTTAAGCCTACAACCTCGCGCATCATCCTTCAACTCGTTATCGGATTGTTGCCGCTCTGCGGCATCGCCGGCCTGATGCGTTTCCCTCAATTTGCCCGCCAACTTCGGAATCCGGCTAATTCGGAATGGCGGAACTACGCCGGCGACAAAGGCAGTTCCAAATACTCCCCGCTGGATGAGGTAAATCGGAATAATTTCAGAAACCTCAAAGTCGCCTGGAAATGGCGCTCCGCAGAAGAGGATGTTACCGGCAAGCAGCCGCTGATAAAAACCTGGCCCTGGGAGTGTACTCCGCTTATGATTGAAGGAGTGCTCTATGTCAGCACGTCGCTCAGTCAGGCAGCGGCGCTCGATGCGGCGACAGGCAACAGGCTTTGGGTCTACGATCCAGAAACCTGGAAGCATGGAACGCCTCCCAATCATGGTTTTGTGAATCGCGGCGTGACTTATTGGGAGAGCGGCAGGGACAAGCGTGTCTTTATCGGTACGGGCGATGCCTTTCTCGTCTGTTTGAACGCAAAAACCGGAAGGCCGGTCTCTTCCTTTGGAAACGAAGGGCGGATAGATCTGACGCAGGGATTGCGCCGCCCCATAGACAGAAGATACTACGGAGTTACATCGCCTCCGATAATCTGTCGCGACGTCGTCGTGGTCGGCGCATCGATAGTCGACTATCCCATCGTGAAGGAGATGCCGCCCGGAGATGTGCGCGGGTTCGATGTTCGGACAGGGAAGCTCAAATGGACGTTTCATACGGTAGCGCAGCACGGCGAGTTCGGCGAAGAGACGTGGGAAAACGATTCTGCAAAAGTAACTGGAAGCGCGAATGTTTGGTCGATGATGAGCGCGGACGAGACTCTTGGATATCTCTATCTGCCGGTCAGTACGCCGTCGAATGATTTTTATGGTGGCGATCGTCCTGGGAATGGTCTGTTTGGCGAGACGCTCGTTTGCCTGGACGCCCGCAATGGCAGGCGTGTCTGGCACTTTCAGATGGTGCATCATGGCCTGTGGGATTACGACCTCCCGGCAGCCCCGAACCTCCTCGATATCACCGTCGACAGCAGGAAAATCAAAGCGGTTGCGCAGGTGAGCAAACAGGGATTTTGCTACGTCTTCGACCGGGTGACCGGCAGGCCCGTCTGGCCCATCGTGGAACGTCCGGTTCCACAAACCAGCGTTCCCGGAGAGAAAACTTCGCTTACACAGCCCTTTCCGGCAAAGCCCGCCCCGTTCGATCGTCAGGGAATGACCGATTTGGATGTGATCGATTATACGCCGGAACTGCGCCGGGAAGGGCTGGAAATCCTGAAAAAGTTTAACCACGGCCCTCTCTTCACTCCTCCGTCGGCGGAAAAACCGACGATCAACATGCCGGGGGTTGCAGGCGGCGCAAACTGGGCGGGCGCGGCGACAGATCCGATGACCGGGATGCTCTACGTGACGTCCAATACGTACCCGTTTGCCATAGCGCTCACAAAGAAGCCGGTGCCGCATGCGAAGTATGTTGGGGGTTATCTGTTGGCGGATAGCGTCCGGGGATTGCCTTTATGGAAGCCTCCTTACGCGCGTGTAACCGCCATCGACCTGAATACGGGCGATCATCGCTGGATGAAGCCGATCGGTCATTTTCCTCTTGTGGAAAATCATCCTGCCCTGAAGTCTCTAAACCTGCCTCTGACGGGACGGCCTTCCAGAGGCCACATACTCCTTACGAAAACGCTGCTTATCATCGGGCAGGAAGGAGTCACGCAGCGCTCCCTTCCTGCCGCCAACGGATATGCGATGGTCAATGATTTCAAGATAATCGACCCGAAGCTGCGCGCCTACGATAAGCAGACCGGAGAGATGGTGGGAGAAATCGATCTCCCCCGCAACGCGACCGGCGCTCCTATGACCTATAGCGTCGGAGGGAAGCAGTATATTGTCGTCCCAACCGGAGGCTCTAATCTCCCTCCGGAACTAATCGCCTTCGCGCTGCCATAAACTGCCGAAGCATCATGGGAGAACAGCAAATGACTCGATTCAGCGCCATTGGAATAATCTGGGTTGCGCTCCTTCTGATTGCGCCTCGCGCCGTGAAAGCGCAACAGCCCGCAAGGTTCACCCCGCCTGACGAAGTAAGCTACCGCACAGAGGATATTATGAGCGAAGGGGTGCGCATGTCGGCGGAAGTGTTCGCTCCTCGGGAGCCCAAGAGTGACAAGCTTCCCACTATCGTTATGAGCCACGGCTGGGGCGGCGTTGCGGCCTCGCTTCGCGCGGATGCCATCGTCTTTGCCCGAGCCGGATATCTGGTGGTCGTCTTCGACTACAGGGGCTGGGGAAACAGCGATTCGAGACTGATCCTGTCAGGTAAAAAACCGGAGATGAAAGACGGCAAGCGGATTGCCGAGGTGAAGGAAGTACGCGAGGTCGTCGATCCTATCGACCAGAGCACGGATATTATGAACGCGGTTCATTGGGCGGCAGGAGATAAACAGTGCGACCCTCAACGCATTGGCCTGTGGGGTTCCTCTTATTCCGGCGGGCATGTTCTCTATGTTGCCGCGCGCGATCCGCGGGTGAAAGCGCTGGTCTGTCAGGTGGGCGGAATGGACTCCCGCTTCGTCATCGCAACACCGCAAATGAGGCAAAACACCTATAGCCAGGCAACCGCTCGCGCTCGCGGCAAGATAGGCTATCCTAAGCCGCGGGAAAAATTCGGTACGCTGACGGGCGCGCCCGTGCCTGAAAAGCTTATGGGATATGCGCCTGTGGAAGACGTCGGCCGCATTAAGAACTGCGCGATGCTGTTCATCATTGCCGAAAAAGAGGAGTACTTCGACAACAAGGACCATGGACTACTGGCGTATGCGCGCGCCACGGGCGTCAAGAAACTTGTGATGATCCCAGGGATCACGCACTACGGCATCTATAATGAGGCCCACGCCCGCGCGCAAAAAGAGGCGGTCGACTGGTACGACCTGAATTTGAAAAAGTAGGACCCGCCGGTCTTCGCGCGCGATCATGCGGGCCCGTACCCTCGCGACGCGGAACTGCTCCCTCGTCAGTGGGCTTATCTGAAGGAGCGCCTTAAGAAGCGCCTTGACCCGCGAAACCTGGCGGTTTCTTCTGAAGTAGGAGTAGCAGACAGACCTGGTTGGTTTATTTGCTCCCAAGGAAGAAGAACAATCTCCATGACTCGCTTCGCAACCTTGCTTATCCTTGCCCCATTGCTCGCGATTGGCTGCAATAGGACGCCCTCAGCAGCGCAAGAGAGGCCCCTGGCCATCTGGCAACCGGCAGTCCGTTAGGTACAGCAGGCGTCGTCGCCTGAGACTGCCGGTTCCGCGTCGGTACAAGACTCGAAGACGCCGTTGCAATCCGAAGTGTCGAAGGCGGAGAAGGAGACCAGGTACCTGGCCTTTCAGATATTCACCTAATGTCCCAATCCAATTGTCGCCACTATGGGCGAGGGGACGCACCCTCAGCCCGCCAGGTTCCCGGACAAGGCGGTGCTGCGCGAATACATCGAGGATATCAAAGGGCGGATTGGCGCCATCGGCGACCGGCAGTCACGGCTGGCCGTTGTGCTGGGGCATCTCAGTTTCGATCATGACGATGCCGAAGCCATCAAGTTCATCGATCTTGGATTTGAACTGGCGCTTGAGACCGATGTGGCTGTCGGTTTCCATATCGACGACTCGATGTTCTGGGCGCGGCGCAGGGATCTGTGGAGCGATCCGAAGAATGTGGAGGCTCTGGACTGGGACGGGACGCCATGCACGGGCCGAAGCCTGCTCTGGGGAAAGGAGCCGTCCGTTGCGCCACCTCAGATGTGTTTCAACAGCAAAGTCATACAGCGGGAGGTGCAGCGGCGCTCAGCTCTCATTGGAAAGGCCATCCAGGCGGGCGTGAACCGGCTGCGGCAGCTTAAAAGGCCGGAGCTGTTCGCGGGCGTCATTGCCGGATCGGAAACCTCGATCGGGCAGGACTTCAAGACGGGCAAGTATCTCGGCTATCGCGCGCTGATCAACCGGGGCTTCAGTCGCGAACACCCGCCACGGGACATGGACCTCGAGCGGGAAAAGGTCGTCCAGGAATTCATCGAGCTATGGACGACTGGACTCGCCGATACCGGTGTCTCCCCACAAAAAATCTACTCCCACACCTGCTTCCTCTCGCGCCGCGCATTCGGCGGCGACGATAAGCAGATCAACTATATGAAACGCAAAGGGGAGATCACGTATTCACAGCACAATCACTTTGCGCCTCCGTCCGTGGCCTTCGGGAAGTACCATCGGCCGGGTTTTTCGACTTATCCGCAGGCGGGACTGTTCGACGACATTTACGAGGAAATGGCCAGGCACAAGCAGGTGGGCTGGGCGTCCTGCGAGCCGCTAATCGAAGGGAAGATTGTGGCATCCCTCGAGGAACGCTTGCCTCCCAAGATTCATAGAATCCAGAAGGAACTCCCGGCATGGATACCGAGGACCGGCAGCAAGGGGGCACCTGCGCTCATGCAAGAAATGCAGGAACAACTGAAAGCCAAGAACTTCGAGGAGGCCGAGAAGACCGCCGATTCAATTCTGAAGATGCTGGCCGAGAAACCTTGAAGCGTTTGAGTTTGGAATACGAAATAGGGAGACACTAATTGGCAGTGACAAAGGATGGCGGTAGCGTCGATCTATCGCATGTAGCGCAGATGGACGTCTCTGTTGTTAGCTCGATGACGCCGTGGTTGCCGCCAACCTGACCAAGCTGTTCGGCAACCGGGTCATCGCGGTCAACCTGACGGTCGAAGCGGGCTGGGTATTTGGGTTACTCGGCCCAAATGGCACCGGCAAAACGACACTTCTGAAACTGCTGCTGGGCTTGCAGTCACCCACAGCCGGGAGCGTGGAACTGTTCGGAGTTCGGATGTCGCCCAACGCCGCGCACCTACGGCAGCGTATTGGCTACCTGCCGACCAACCTGAAGTTCCCACCAACGATGACACCGATCACCTGCCTGGACCTCGCGGGGTAACTCTCCGGCATGAGCCGTGGAATGCGCATGCCCCGGTTCGCCGGACTCATCCGCGCTGTGGACCTGCTGCCCACAACTGCCCGGCCCATAAAGTGCTTCTCAACCGGCATGACGACGCGCCTCGGGATCGCCGCCTCTCTGATGAACGCCCCAAACCTGCATAAAGCACGCTTCAACCGGCCTCCAGTGGTGTCGAGCGGCTCGTTCAAGACGGAACTCCTGACTCTAAGGCAACGCGCAACAATTATCGCGTCAGATTAACGCCGGTTTCGATCTCAAATTGGCTGAAAAGTCGCAGCATTAACACTTGCGCGTTGCCAAAGTAGATCGTTGGCGCCGCGTGGCCGGATCATTGCGCTCGAGCTGTCGGAGTTCTTCGTGTTGACTGTCACTATGCTCGGGAATCGGGTTTGTGATCGCCTATTGTTCGTCAGCGGTCATCCAGACGCACCGAAATCAGTCTAACGGGTTCTCCTGACGCGGAGGATTCTTGCGGCGAATACGAGTGAGGTTCCGCACTCCGAAAGACTATGCTCTCCCCGACGCAAAGCGAATACCTGGTCTCATTTATTGTGATTACGGCATTCCCGCTTAGTACGAAGACCCACTCCTCCCCGGAATGGCTGCGGATCGGGCTCGTCCCGTATAGCTCGATAACAGTCGACAGAAGGCGACCTTGAGGCAGTCGTGATTTCAATATGTTAAGCGGAATGGCTTGCCCGTCGTTGGAAAAACGCTCTCGCTCCTGCGTTGTGAGAGGTCGGTCGATCCCACCGAGAGGCCCCCCCGCGAAGTCGACCAGATCATACCAACGATCATCCTCTGTCCTGTGGACGGCTACATTGGCCGAAGCGTGAGAGCCACTCACTAGTGCTTCCAAATGCAGGCCTAGTGCGGCGCAAACCTTGGCGATTGTATTTGGCTCGCAGCTTCCACCTTTTTCAATCCGGACGATGGACGTCTTGCTAACGGAAGCCTCGCTAGCAACATCACGGATCGACCTTGCTTGCCTTGAGCGAGCGACTCGAATCCGATCTCCTAATACTCCCAGGTCAACGCCGGAAAGCAAAGCAACCAATCGTCTCTGATCCTCCAAAAACGAGACAGGGTTTTGCATCGCTACAAAGATCCTCCGAATATTGGTCCTACGCGCTTGACAATTTTCGACAAAACCAGTACAGTATCCATGTTGGTACAGTACCACATAATACGGGTCTCGGACTTAGTCCTTCGGAATTTTCCCACCTGGAGCGAAAACATGTCGAATCATACCTGCATTTTCACAATACTAGCCTTCTTGTCGTTCTCTGTCTCAATTCGCGCTCAAACTGTAGCCGACGAAAGAATGGCCGACAAAGCGCTTCGAATTCTCTTTGTCGGCAATAGCTACACATATGAGAACAACCTGCCGTTCGTATTTGAGGCGCTCGCCGGCCCGTTGCGAAAAGTCAAGGTCACTATGATGGCGTCCGGTGGCGCGCCGCTGCGACGACACATTGAGGGAGGTAGTCTCCTCAAGATAATTCGCGAGCGTCAGTTTGACGTAGTCGTGGCGCAAGAGCAGAGCGTGCTTGGCCGACTGCAGCTTTTCGATGGTATGGCGCTCATCCAGGATGACAAACCGTATCGCCAGTCAGTGCGCGAGATTGCCGCAGCATGCCGTATGGGCGGCGCCCGGCTTGTGCTTTTCTCTACCTGGCCACGCGCCGAGACTCCACGCAACCTCGCTGCATTGCACAATGCGTCGGTCGGAGTCGCAAAGGAAGTTGGCGCTGCTGTAGCGCCCGTTGGCTTGGTTTGGGATCGCCTGGGGGGCGACTCCTGCGAGGCACTACACCTGTACGCCGGAGATGGGTCTCATCCGGCGTACGACGGGACATATGTTGCAGCAGTCGTGCTTATCCGTGCAATTGTCAGGAAGATGCCTGCGCTCAAGCCCGTTTATAAGGTGCCGCTGATGGATGGCGCCGCCCAACTGAGCGGTTCATTCGCGGACATATCCCCGACCGAAGAGGGAATATCCGCGCTCAATCGAACAGTCAACGCGGTCTATGCGGGGGCCAGGCGAGGGCGGTTCGCTGCGTTGCCGGCCACTCTCGCTATCCCAGAACCAGACCTGCCTCCCGATTCAGTCCGGGGCAGGATCAATTCATCATTTCTCCGGGGCGAGTGGCAAGGGGATTTTCTAACATT
>JAYTEU010000176.1:0-3120 GCA_043734985.1 Chthonomonadaceae bacterium | reverse complement strand
TCCTTCGGCGAGATTTTGCGATCGCGGCAGGGTATTGCGGACGCCAAGCCGCCCCCTCCGATCCCCGCGCCGGAGGTTCGGTTCTCCGCCCATGCACAGACCCGGCTCCAATCGAGACGGATCGCGCTGGACGCGGGGCAGATAGACCGGCTCCAGGGAGCCGTCCAGAAAGCGGCAGGCAAGGGCTCTCGCGATGCCCTGGTACTCATGGACGATCTCGCGATGGTGGTTAGCGTCACCAACCGCACTGTCGTCACCGTGGTAGACAAGGAGAACTTGAAACAGAACGTATTCACGAACATCGACAGCGCGGTAATCGCGTGAGCTAGGTAGTCGGCAGTCGGAGAGTACGCTTTCCATTGCTCGATTTCCACTCCACGCACTAGGCAATCGGGAAGTGGCTCTATCGGCCCCTGCCCCCTATTCCCTGCCCCTACCCCAGGCTGGCCCGACGTTGCGAGACGCGGAAGCCTGCGCTCTTCGACTGATGGAGAAGAGCTCACCATGGAGCGATCCCGAGAGGGATGCAAATACACGGAGGTTTCTAAACGCATGCTACAGGCAATGTTTTCCGGGGTCAGCGGACTCCAGGCGCATCAGACAAAATTGAGTGTGATCGGCAACAATATCGCCAACGTCAACACAGTCGGGTTTAAGTCCGGCGCCGTGACATTTGAAGATCAGTTGTCCCAGACGATCCGGTCGTCTTCCGGCCCGAGCGCCACCACGGGAGGTCAGAACCCGGCCCAGATCGGGCTTGGAGTGACGCTGGGAGCGGTCAATACCAACCAGGCTCAGGGCAATCTGCAGACGACCGGCAAATC
Source organism: Chthonomonadaceae bacterium (assembly GCA_043734985.1). Classification (GTDB taxonomy): domain Bacteria; phylum Armatimonadota; class Chthonomonadetes; order Chthonomonadales; family Chthonomonadaceae; genus DATGJU01. The sequence continues at coordinate 2,296 of JAYTEU010000176.1, read as the reverse complement.
GAGCGACCTCGCGATACAGGGCAACGGTTTCTTCCTGGTTTCGAGCGGCAAGAACACGTTCTACACTCGGGACGGATCGTTCGATCTCGACAGCGACGGCGTGCTTGTGAACTCCAGCAACGGCGTAAAGCTGCTTGGCTACGTTGCCGACTCCAACGGCGCGATCGATCCCAGCCAGCAGATCACTGCCGACAGCACGCTGAAGATCCCAGTCGGCACGCTCACCTCCGTGCGGCAGACCTCCGCCTCGACGTTTCAGGGCAACTTGAACGCCAACTCCGGCCTGCAGACAACCAAGGTGAACATCAGCGGCGAGCTCGATACGTCCTCCGCGCCGGGCGCGCTCAATGAGACGATCTACGATGCGAACGGCGGCGCCCACTCGCTCAAGGTTTCGCTGACCAGCCCTGTACACAGCCCGGCCGCCGGACCAGGCGTACCGGCCGGCGCGACGCAGCGGTGGGATGCGGTGATAAGCGTGGACGGCATTGCACGGCCCGTGCAGAAGCTCTACGCGGTTCCGAACGGTTCCGGCGGCAACAACTTCGTCTTTGCCGATGGGGCCAATCCTGGGAATCCGCTGGGTTCCAATGTCACGCTGAACGTCAGCGGGACGGGTGGCGCGCCGAACTTTCCGGTCGCGGTCGATTTTTCCAAACTTCAGGCGCAATCGTCCGTCAGTTCCAAGGTAAATGGGCAGGGCGGAAGTACGCCGGTTCAGTCCAATCTGCTCAATCTCACGGGCAACCTGAATCTCGATGGCGCTGCCCCAATCGTGAACACCGTGACGGTATTCGATGCCTCGGGGTCGCCTTACACTGTAACGACGACGCTCTCGAACCCAACGATACCCGCGGCGGGCGCAAACGTTCCGGCAGGGGCGGCCCAGCAGTGGCAGATCAAAGTTGACGTAAAGGATTCGACGGGAACCGCGTTTACCGCTTACGACAGCAGCACGCCCGGCAACCGTGAGTCCTCGGTCTACTTCGTGCCGGGCACGGGATTTGTAACGGCCGACGGCAGCTCCCCGGCCCAGAGCCTCGGCGGCACCATACAGCTCGTCGCCGGCGCGCTGCCGGCGGGAGCGTTCAACCAGGGGCGGCAGATCAACACTAACTTCCCGCTTACCATCGACCTGAGCGGATTGACCACCACCAAAGCGGCGAGCGCCGGAGATGGCCAGACAGGCTCCTCCCCTGTATCCAACACATCGCTTGCGGTCTACGACAGCCTGGGAGTGAAGCACAATCTCACGTTCCAGTTCAAGCGGGCGCTCGTCGGTTCCGGCGCGCCCCCGAACGCGACAGGGCGATGGGAGTGGTCGGCGTCGGAGAACGGCACTCCCGTCGCGGACAGCGCTACCGCCGGCAACAACGCCCTGTTCTTCGATGAAAAAGGCAGCCTCATCGATACGGCGAAACAGAGCCTCAACCTGAGCTCCTCCGGGGGGGCGGGCGCGCTGCCGGTAACCATCGACTTCGCTACCCTGACGCAGGTAGCGGGCGATTCGAGCGTCGCGGCGACCTCTCAGAACGGCTTCCCGGTAGGCACGCTTCAGTCGTACCAGATCTCGCAGGAAGGGCTGATCACGGGCAGCTTCTCCAACGGTCAGAGCCGCACTCTCGGACAGGTCGCGACGGCAGGTTTCTCCAACGCGTCCGGTTTGGAGAAGGTCGGCCAGAACCTGTTCAAGGAAGGAAGCAACTCCGGCCTCGCTCAGGTCGGCCTTCCCAGCGCCAACGGCCGCGGCAAGATAAGCACGGGCTTCGTCGAGATGTCCAACGTCGATCTGGCGACCGAATTCACAAACCTGATCGTGACCCAGCGCGGCTTCCAGGCCAACACGAAAATTGTCACCACGGTCGACGAGCTTCTTCAGGAGGTCATCAACCTCAAGCGGTAAGCAGGTTCGGCGCAATTGAATAGTGAATGAAGGTGCAGGTCGGGGGGTAACTCCTCGACCTGCATTTTTTTTGGCCGGGTCGATAAACGACCCGGCATTGGGCCTGCGGCCGGGCGTCCTCCGGACGCGGATGCCAGGCGTCACGGCATTGAAATGCCGGTCTATGTTTACGAAGTCCGCCTTCGCGCCCGCCGCGCAGACACCGAAGGGGGCGCCACATTAGATTTAGGATCGGAGAGGGGCATGTTCCGCCTTCGCGCCTGCCGCGCAGACACCGAAGGGCGCGCCACGGCATTGAAATGCCGGTCTATGTTTACGAAGTCCGCCTTCGCGGACTCGATGCTTAACCGGCTCGTATTTAAGAGGCATTGGGGCTAGGTGGCGTATTCCTCG
>JAYTEU010000175.1:0-1581 GCA_043734985.1 Chthonomonadaceae bacterium | reverse complement strand
AGTTGCGGAGGTGCTTCCGCCGTAGCCGCCAGTTGTCCGTTCGCCGTTTGCACTTGAACTTCATGCACCGGATACGCATGCGTATCCAGCCGTCCAAGTCGCTATGCTCAAGCCACGCGGGTTTTTCCGTAGCACAAGCGTCCCGCTTGTGCGCTGCTACGGAAAGCAAACATCGAGCGCCACCGCGCTCCGAGGCTGTGAACGAATTGCACTCAAGAGCTGGTCGAAATGACGTACGGGCGCTAAACCAACCGTATGAGCATCCCACCGACCGCCTCTCCGCGTTTGAAACTTCCCGTCCGGAACCAGATGAAGCTGGACGAGCGCTCCCTCGATCTTCTGTTGCCGATGGACCACCCCGCCCGCACGGTTTGGGCCTACGTGGCCGGCCTCGATCTGTCGGCTTTTTTGGCGCAGATCAAAGCCGTGGCCGGCCGACCGGGACAGTCGACCATCGACCCGCGCATCCTGTTGACTCTGTGGATGCTGGCCACGACCGAGGGAATCGGCAGCGCCCGCGCGTTGGACCGGATGACGAAGTTTCATATCGGCTACGAGTGGGTCTGCGGCGACGTGTCGGTCAACTACCACACGCTGGCCGATTTCCGCAGCCAAAACGAGGAACTCCTCAACGGTTTGCTGACCGAAACCGTGGCGACGCTGATGCAGCAAGGACTGGTCGAACTGGAGGAAGTCGCCCAGGACGGCATGCGGGTGCGGGCCAGTGCCGGCGCCTCGTCGTTTCGGCGGAAGAAGTCGCTGGACGAATGCCTGGCCAAAGCCAAGAAACAAGTGGAAATCTTGAAGAAGCAAGTGGACGAAGACGACGGGGCGGTGAGCCGTCGGCAGCAGGCGGCCCAGGTACGGGGAGCCCGCGAAAAGCAGGAACGGATCGAGGAAGCGTTGCGGCAGCGGGAACAATTGGTGCAGCGGCAAGAACAGATCAAGAAGGAACGCGGATCGACGAAGCGGCCCAACGAGCCGCGGGTGTCGACGACCGATCCGGACGCCCGCAAGATGAAGATGCCCGACGGCGGTTTTCGGTCGGCGTTCAACGTGGAATTCGCTACGGATACGGCGAGCGGGATCATCGTGGGCGTGGACGTGGTGAACGTCGGTTCGGACAGCGGGCAGTTGCTGCCGATGATCGAGCAGCTCGAAGAGCGGTACGAGCAAACGCCGGATCGGGTGCTGGCCGACGGCGACTTCGCCAATCTCGGCGACATCGAGACCCTGCACGCGGAACACGACGTGGACGTCTACTCGCCGGTGAAGAACGCGGCGAAACTGGAGGCCGAAGGAGTCGATCCGTATAAGGCCAAGGCGAAGGATAAGCCGGGCGTGGGCGAGTGGCGGGAGCGGATGGGGACGCCAGAGGCGAAGGCGATTTACAAGCGGCGGGCTCAGACGGCGGAATGGGTGAATGCCCGAGCTCGCAATATGGGTTTGCACCAATTCCGGGTGCGCGGCCTGAAAAAGGTGCTCGCGGTAGCGCTGCTGCATGCGCTGACGAGCAATTTCGTGCAGACGATCCGGCTGAAAATGCTGGCGGCAACGGCGGCAGCCGCCTGAAAGGGGCCG
>JAYTEU010000174.1:0-7114 GCA_043734985.1 Chthonomonadaceae bacterium | reverse complement strand
CGCGTTGCTGTCGCCCTCGGCATCCGCAACGAATCCGGCGCCGTCGTGGGCCAACCGGCTCACGCCCTCGCCGCCCAGATCGCCGAACACCATGCATTGCTGGTGCTTGACAACTGTGAGCATCTGTCCGACGCTGTCGCAGCATTGTCTCGTGTGCTGATCGACCTGTGTCCGGACCTCCATATTCTCCTAACCAGCCGCCAACCGATCGGCATGACCGGCGAGACCGCTTGGCGAGTGCCGCCGCTTCCAACCCCTGCGCCCGAGAGCATTCCCCTCGATGGCGACCCGGCCGGTTTCGCGCTTCGATATCCCGCAATCCAGCTCTTTGTCGAGCGAGCAAAAATGGCCCGACAGGGATTCAAACTCACCGGACGCGACGATGTCCTCGCGGCAGCGAGGATATGCTGCCGGCTGGACGGAATTCCACTGGCGATCGAGTTGGCAGCCTCACGCGCGCGTGTGCTGTCTACCGAGCAGATCGCGGCCCGCCTGAACGACCCTCTCCACCTGCTCGCCGGAGCCGGCAGCGCGGGTGCTCCACGTCACAAGACGCTCCGAGCATCCATAGAGTGGAGTTACGAGCAGCTATCGAACACCGAAGCCGGCCTGCTCCGACGGCTTTCGATCTTCGCGGGGGGGTGGACACTGGAGGCAGCGTGTGGCATTGGTGGAACTGAGACCCTCGATCTACTCTCTTCACTAATTGACAAGTCTCTCGTTCTCATTGAACAGCGCGGTTCCGTTATGCGATACCGCATGCTGGAGACGATACGTGAGTTTGCAAAAGACAAGCTGGAGGAGATGGGCGAAGGCGATGCCGCACGAGATTGTTTTGTAGGTTACTATGTCACGTTTGTTGAGGAAGCTGACCGCAACCTGGTCGGCCCGGACCAGGGCGAGTGGCATTCGCGGATCGACCGCGAACTCGATAACCTGCTTCTGGCGCACGGTTGGTGCGACCGCACGCTAGGTGGAGGGCAGAAGGGCCTTCTTCTGCTCAGCGCCCTGCGGACCTATTGGACCACCCGCGGCTTATTTGAGCTTGCTCTTCAGCTTTTTGTCGAAGCCCTTGTACGCGAAGGCGCGGAAGAGCAGACCGCGGCACGGGCATCTGTGCTGGCGGGCGCGGGTACGTTAGCATATCACCGCGGCTTATATGAAGAAATGGCGGGCTATCTCGACGAAAGTCTCGCGATTTGTCGGAAATTGGACGACCGCGCAAGGGTCGCGGCGGCGCTTAATTGGCTAGGACTCGCGGCCATGGCCCAGGGCGATCACGCGCGCGCGCAGACGCTCATAGAGGAGTCAATCGCCCGCTCTAGGGAGCTGGACGACCAGACGGGACCCAGGAACACGCTGAACCTCGAGTTCGCTTTGGCGGAGCTTCATCGCCTGCAGCGCGATTTCGATGGTGCGGCGCGAATATTCGAAAAGATACTTGCGCTCGTTCGCGACGAGGGAAACGTGCGTGCGGTGGATGTCGTTCTTCTCAACCTCGCAATGATCGAAATCGAGTGCGGCCAGTACGACGCCGCCAGAGCGCGCATCATTGAAGCGAACAAGGTATCTGCGGAAGCCGGGTTGAAGTCGTTCGGCCAGGCCGTGCTGCAGATATCGGCGGCCTTGTTGGCGGCCGTCGGCGACCATGGTCGTGCGGCCAGACTGTGGGGTGCATCGGAACTGGCGGGCAAAAGGATGGGAATTCGACGCGAGCCTGCGGACGAACAGTTTGTGGCGCCGCTGATCGCTCGGGCGCGGCAGATGATCGGGGATGCCAAGTTTGCCACCCAGGAAGCCGCCGGCCGAGCGCTTTCCTTCGAAGACGCACTCGTCGAAGCATGCGAGCAACTGACGGATCGACCGTTTGGCGCCGTAGCCAACGAACCGATCCTTGCGTACGGCGTGTCGTAGGCGAGGCGTCAACTGACTGCTATTCGCTTATAGTCGGCGCCGGCCAATCCGTCGCGGCCTCATTCCGTCGCCGCTGGACTTTCTCAGTTCTAAGACGCCTGCTTCAGCTCGTTGGTGGTGATCAGTCGCGGATCGATGCGCTGGACAACGGTCTCCTCCTCGACGATGCAGCGCTTGATGTCGCTGGAGGAGGGGATCTCGTACATGATGTTCAGCATCACCTCTTCGATGATCGTGCGCAGGGCCCGCGCGCCGGTGTTGCGCTGGATGGCCTCTTTGGCGATCTGCTTCAGCGCGCCCTCCGTAAATTCCAGATCCACGCCGTCGTACTCGAAGAACTTCGCATACTGGCGGGTGAGCGCGTTTTTCGGCTCCGTGAGGATCTTGACGAGGGCCTCTTCGTCCAGGGAATTGAGGGTGGCGACCACCGGCAGTCGTCCGATGAACTCCGGGATCAGGCCGAACTTCAGCAGGTCGTCGGGAAGTACGTGCTCGAAGATGTTCTGCTTTTGAAGGAGCCGTTCGACCTTGGTGCCGACATTCGACCGGATGCCCATGGTGCGAGTGTTGATCCGGCGCTCGACGATGTCGGCAAGGCCCTCGAACGCGCCGCCGCAGATAAACAGGATGTTAGTGGTATCGAGCTGGACGTACTCCTGCTGGGGGTGCTTGCGCCCGCCCTGGGGCGGGACGTTGGCGACCGTGCCTTCGAGGATCTTCAGGAGCGCCTGCTGTACGCCTTCGCCGCTCACGTCGCGGGTTATCGACGGGTTCTCGCTCTTGCGGGATATCTTGTCGATCTCGTCGATGTAGATGATGCCGCGCTGGGCGTTCTTAACGGTCTGGTCGAGGTTGCCGCTGCTCAACGTGTCCGCGGATTGGAGCAGCTTTAGGAGGATGTTCTCGACGTCTTCGCCGACGTAGCCCGCCTCGGTCAGCGAGGTCGCGTCGGCGATGGCGAACGGGACATTCAGGATCTTCGCGAGCGTCTGCGCCAGGAGCGTCTTGCCGGAGCCGGTGGGGCCGATGAGAAGGATGTTGCTCTTCTGAAGCTCGACGTCCGACTGCACGGGCGCGAATATCCGCTTATAGTGGTTGTAGACCGCGACCGCCAGGCTACGCTTCGCGCGCTCCTGGCCCACCACGTACTGGCTCAGGATACGATAGATCTCTTTGGGCTTCGGAACCGAACCCGGGTAGAAGACGCGGTTCTTTTCGGTATCGGGCGCTTCGCTTCGAATAATATCGTTGCAAAGGTCCACGCAATCCAGGCACACTCCCCCGTGAACGCCAAGTATGAGCTTTTTGACCTGCTCGCGTGTTTTGCCGCACAGCACACACCGTCCGTCAACCCGGTCGAAACCCCTTGACAATTTGGTTCTCCTGGTAAAATCTGCTGCCCGAGCGACACGCGGTTCCTACCGCTCGCCTTTCTCGGCAATCTTGTCGATTATTCCATACTCAAGGGCTTCTTGAGGAGACATAAAGTAGTCCCGGTCCATATCGCGCCGAACTTTATCGTAAGGCTGCCCCGTATGGTGCGCCAGTATCTCGTTCAGGCTGTCGTGCGCGCGGACCATCTCCTTGAGCCGAATCTCCGCATCCTGCACGGTTCCCTCGTAACCCCCCGCTACGGCGTGTATCATGATCCGGGCGTTCGGAAGCGCGTACCGCTTCTTCGGCGCGCCGCCCGCGAGAAGGATCGCGCCCATCGACGCCGCCATGCCCACGCACAGGGTCGCCACGTCGCACTTGATCATCTGCATCACGTCGTACATCGCGAGTCCGGCGGAGACGCTGCCGCCCGGGCTATTGATATAGATGTCAATATCGGCGTCCGGATCTTCTTTCTCCAGGAAGAGCAGTTCGGCTATCACCAGGTTGGCCAGATGATCCGTCACCGGTTCGCCGATAAAGACGATCCGGTCTTTGAGCAGTCGGGAATAGATATCGTAGGCGCGCTCGCCGCGAGCGCTCTGCTCGACCACCATGGGAATGACGTTGCGGGGCACACGGGAAATTCGGTCCATATTACTTCTCCACTGTGGCTGAGGGATCTTCTGTCTCTTCGGTGGGCGCGGCGGGCGCTTCCGTCTCTTCCGCTGGGGCGGGCGCTATTGCTGCCGATTCGGCGTCTCCTGCTTCGATCTCCTCGGCGTTCGGCGTAGTCGCCTGCTCCACTTCGATCAGCGTGTTGTTCGTGAACAGGAAATCGTGCAGCTTCTGCTGTATCAGCGCGTTCGCGACTTGAAGGCGGCGGCGGCTGTCGCCCCGGTACTCGGCGATAGTCTCGGCGGGCACTTCTCCCGCTTCGGCCATGCGGTCCAGCTCGGCATCGATCGCGTCGTCGTCGGCCTGAAGCTGCTCGGCGATGGCGATCTCGCGGAGGGCAAGCAGAGCGCGAATCTGCTCCGCGGATTGCGCGGCCAGTTGGCTCTGATGCTGATCCGCCGTCTGGCTGACGCGCTGGAGGTACTGCTCGTAGCTCATCTGATTGCGGCGCAGCTCCTCGGCGAGATTGCGCAGCTTGTCCTGGAGCTCCTCGCGAATGAGTATGTCCGGAAAGTTGACCGTCGAGCCTTCCAGGATCTTCTCGATAAGGCGCTGTTCCGCCACTTCGTTAGAGACCCGGACCGCCTCGGCCTGTAGGCGTGACATCAGCAGTTCGCGAAGCGCGTCCACCGTTTCGACGCCCGCGACGTCCTTGGCAAACTCGTCATTCAGCTCGGGAAGCTTACGCGCGCTGAGGCTGGAGACCGTGACGTGGTACGTGGCCTTCTTCCCCCTACGGGCCTCCTCCTCGAAGTCCTCCGGGTACGTGATCTCGAAAGTCCGCTCTTCGGCGGGCATCATGCCCATGACCTGCTCGTCGTAACCGGGAATGTTGTTCCCGATATAGACCAGTTGGCGACGTACCGGCTCAGGCTCGTCCGCGCCTTCGAGCGTAATCTCATGCTCCACGATCACGACGTCGCCATCCGCTACACCGCGGTCCGTAACGCGCTCCAGCCGTGCCTTCTCCGTCCGAAAGCCCTGGATTCGGTCCTCCACATCCTGCTCGGAGAGCTTGAAGATCGGCTTCTCCACGGTCAGCCCGGTGTACGGCCCGATCTCTACCTGGGGATCGAGGGGAATGATGGCGCGGTACGTGTAGGGCTTCTTATCTTCGAGGTCAGTCGGCTCGATCTCAGGCTCGCGGAAAGGCTTGACTTCCTGGCCCGATATCGCCTCCGGGTAGCTCTCGCGGATGATCTTTTCGAGGGCATGCTGGCGCACGCGCGCCTTATCGACATAGCGCTCCACGAGAACGCGAGGAGCCTTGCCGGGCCGGAATCCGGGGACGCTGACATAGCGGCTGAACTCACGAAAGCTCACATCGAACGCGCGCGAAACCTGCGGCTCATCCACAGTGATGTCCAGCACTATTGTGCAGGGGTTGGTCTGATCGGCGGTTACCTGCATTGCAGTAACAGTTCCTTTACCTATGAGATTATGTCATGCAAAAAACAGGATACCCATGCCCGCAGACCCAATCGCTCCAAGAGGGGAGGCGTCCGAACCGGCTTGCGTATCCTGATTCAAATACGATTTCTGTTGACGCTGTAGAATACTCCATAGGTTTACGAACTGTCAAGGTACGCGCAACCCGGGAGAGGCAGGACACGAGGGCGCTTTCGTGCCGCTTCGGTCAGCGCGCCTGCTGAGCGAGGCTGCCCGCGAACGATGCCAGCGGGATGAAGTCGGCATCCGGCGGCGCCTCCATCGGTCCGAAATGCGCGCCGCCAACCTCACCTACCGCTCCGGACGCGGAGGTCTCCAGCAGGCGAACGCCCGTTACCGTGCCGCACAGATGTGAGCCGCCGGTGAATTCGACGCGGATGTAGTTGCTCGTGTAGCCGCCAAGCAGGCCGCCGCGAGGATGCTCGTTCAGCAAGGCCACCCGCTCGTGCCGGTCGTTGCCGCTCTCGCCGCCGCCGGCTTCACCGGCCGTCGCGGCAGCAGGCTCTTTACCCTCCACCAGCACCTCCAGCGTGCGGCCGATAAAGCGGCTGATAAACTGCTGCTGGGTCTCGCGGCAGGCGGCGGCCAGCTCCTTGCTCCTGGCCTCTTTCTCCTGTTCGGAGACCTGGTCGGCGTAGTCGGCGGCGGGAGTGTTGGGCCGAGGCGAGTAGCGGAACAGGTGCGCTCGCGCATACCCTACACGGCGAACCACGTCGAGCGTGCTCTCGAATGCCGCCCGATCCTCGCCGGGAAAGCCCACCATTATATCGCTCGTGATAGCCAGATCGGGAATGCGCCGGTACGCCTCGCGGCAGCGCTCCAGATAGAAATCCTTATTGTAGGGCCGGTTCATGGCGCGAAGCACCGTGGTATCGCCGCTCTGCACGGGGATGTGCAGGTGGCGGCACAGCTTCGGCTCCGAGGCGAAAGCGTCCAGCAGGCGGTCCGTTACCTGTGTCGGCTCGATGGAGGAGAGGCGGACCCGCTCGATGCCCGGCACGCGCGTCAGCCGCAGCAGGCAGTCGGCAAGGTCGATCTGCGCGCGCACAGGCTCACTCTCGCCAATACCGTTCAAGGGTATGCGTTCGGCGCGCGCCGGGTCGCTGTCCCCATCGCCGCCGTTCAAGGCTGACCGATCGGTGCGCGCCGGGTCGCTGGCGTCGCCGCCGGTGAAGGGTTTCCAGTCGGTCGGCGAAGGTCCGCGTTCGACGCCGCCGGTGAAGGGTTTCCAGTCGGTCGGCGAACGTCCGCGTTCGACGCGCCGCAGTTCCGCGCCGAGGATGGGGATAAAATTGTCCTGGCCATACGCCCCCACCAGCACGCCGGTGACGACCAGCTCGCGATATCCCTGCGCCGCGCGCTTCTCCGCCTCCCTTATCAGTTCGTCCATTGGGCGCGATACCATAAACTTGCGCGTGTACGGGATGGAGCAGAAGGAGCAGAACACATTGCAGCCATCCTGTACCTTCAGGGTGGCTCGCGTGCGCCGTGCGGCGGGGATCGAATTTGGCTGAGGGGCATTCGCGGCCAGGTCCTGCTCCAGGCGCGGATAGGCCTCGAGCACCTGCTTCAGCGTGTCCAGCTTCAGGTGGTTCGGCACGATCAGCGTGGCCTCTTCGACCGTCTCGCCCTTAATTCGCGCCATCTCCCCATAGCAGCCTGTCATGACCACGATGGCGTCGGCGTTCTGGCGCGCAAG
>JAYTEU010000173.1:0-4876 GCA_043734985.1 Chthonomonadaceae bacterium | reverse complement strand
AAACCCCCGGCATCAAAAAACAAGCGTCTTTCAGACGCGCCTCGTCCGTAGGACGATTGTACTTTCCTGCCGGGGGTTTTCAACCTCCGGCCAATACCGACCCCCCGATTGCTTGGAGCGGTACTAAGACCCCCACACTAATGCTCCAGACCCAACCAGCGTTGCAGCGCGGCCTCGTAATCCTCCGGCGTGTCCACGTCCTGAACGGTGCCGGGATCACTGACTGGTACTTCCACCACTTCGCGCTCGTGGCGGATCATCAGCGTTTTCAGGGTTTCGCCCTCGCCGAGCGCCAGTATCTCCGCGGAAAAGGCTGTTGAGATCAGAACCGGGTGGCCGCGTTTTTCGCCGTATGTCGGTATTACGATTCGCGCGATATCCGCATTCCAGGCTACGGTCATTGCTTCCAGCGTTTCCGGGAGCACCATAGGCTGATCGCCGAGCGCCAGGAAAAAGGCATCGCGAGAGGCGGGCAACGCCCTCACGCCGGACTGTACCGAGGAGAGCATGCCCCCGGCCGCGTGATCGCCGTTGAACACCCATTGGACGCTCTCATATTCGCCTATCGCCGCCTTGATTTCCTGCTCCGCATGGCCGGTGACCACCTTGATAGCTGCTATCTCCCGGCACGCGACGAGACTTTCGATGACCCTCGCCAGCATCGGCTTCCCGCCGAACGGCAGGAGCATCTTCAGGCGGCCCATTCGGCGCGACATTCCGGCGGCGAGGACGATGGCGGCGAGGTTTCGGTCAGGCGCAGGCATTTGGTGGGTGAGGGGGTGAGAGGGTGAGAGGGTGAGTGGGTGAGTGGAGTGTTGGATGTTCGCTGTCTTCGGCGGTTGAATTGGATCGATCGGACTTATCGGACGGATGGGCTGGATGGAATGGATCGGACGGATCGGACGGATCGGACGGATCCGCGCTAACTCCTTGTGTGGCTTCGGTTTCCTTCTCGTGCGTGGGTTGTGCGTCAGCCGGCGGCAGCGCGGCTCTGCGCCCGGCTCGGAGGGCGATGATCTCGGCGAGGATGCTTACGGCGATCTCTTCGGGGGTTTCCGCGCCGATCTCGATGCCGATGGGGGCGTGGACGCGCGTTAGGAGCGATTCGGAGATGCCGTCCGCGCGGAGGCGATCGTAGACCACGTCGCGCTTGCGGCAGCTTCCGATCATGCCGATATAGGGCGCGGGCGATGCCAGGACACGGCGCAGGGCAGCCTCGTCGGTGGCGAAGCCCTTGCTTACGAGGGCTACGTAGGTCCGCTCATCCGGCTCTGGCAATCCGGCGTAATCGGCGGGCAGGTGCAGGACGCTCTCGACGGCGTCGAAAGGGAACAGCTCGGGACGCGCAAACTCCTCCCGGTCGTCGGCGATGACGATCGAGAAGTCCATCGCGGAGGCCATCTTCGCGAGCGCCCGCCCGCAGTGGCCCCCGCCTACGATCAGCAGCCGGTCCGTCGGCACGATCACCTCCAGGAATATTTCGGCCCTGCCGCCGCAGATCGCGCCGAACGCCTGCGGGCCGGAGCCCTTCGGATTAAACGAGTAGGTCCTGGTCGCGCTCTTGCCGGCCGCGAGGGCGTCGAGCGCATCCTTCACCACCAGCGATTCGAATAGGCCGCCGCCCACGCTTCCGATTATCGATCCGTCGGCATGGACCAGCATCTTAGCGCCGGTTCTCCGAGGCACGGAGCCGGTGCTGCGCACTACGGTCGCCGCGACCACGGGCCTTCGCGCTTCGAGGGCATTCGTTACCTTCTGCCAGATGTTTTGGTTCTGTTCTTGGGTCATCGGTACGGGTCCATGAACGACCCGGCACTGTGGCCTGCGCACCCAAAGGGTACCCGGCGTCGTCCGGACGCAAATGCAGCTATCGCACGTCAGTCAGTGTCTATTGTCGAGCCGTGTCGAGACTACTTCCCAACCACCACGATCGAGAACGAGCCCGGCGCCATCTGGCCCCGGCCGGGACGTCCGCCCGCCTGCGGGTTTGCAGGAGCGCCGTATTCCGCGGCGATGAGAAGGATATTGTTCGTCTTGCTATCGAGCGTCAGCGTCTTCGCGCCCGGCATGGTCTTCACGGTCTCCTCGACCGTGAACTCCGTCGGCGATTTCTCCTTGATCACGGTCAGCGTACCGTCGCCCTGCGAGCTGAAGCACTCCCTGGTTTTGGGGTTGAACACCGCGCCGTCGCAGCCTCGGCCGATCGGCAGGTCGGCGAGCACCTTGCCGTTGTTGGCGTCGAGCATCACCATGGTCTGCGGGTTTCGGCAGGCGACGAACAGGACATGGTTCTTGGCATCGATCGCGAGGCCCGCGTTGCCGCCGCCCTTGCCGTTCAGGCTGTACTGCGCCGTCACCTTCATCGTCTTGGCATCGACAACGGCCACGGTGTCCTTGTCTTCAATATCGACGTAGATATGGCCCTTGCCGTCCGTGACGGCCTGCTCTGGAGCGCCGCCTAAATCGATCGTGCCCAGCACCTTGCCGTCGGCCGCATCCAGCACGGTGGCGTTGGGAGCGCTGTGACTGAAGATGTAGACGTGATGGTTGAACGGGTCGTTAAGAATGCCGTCCGGCCTGCCCTCCACGGGGATCGTCTTGATCGGCTCCAGCGTCTTGGTGTCCCACATCGCGACGGGACTGCTGGAGGAGAAGCCGTGATGCGACTTTGCATCCGAGGCCGCGCCGCGCGCATTGGTCATCTTGATCTCGCCGGCTGGCGCAAGCGAGTCCAGGTCGAACACCGCTACCCTCGCCGCCGGTCCGGAGCGCGGGATGTACAGCCTGCGCCCATCCACATCGGCGTAGACGTAGTCGAAGCCGCCCTCGCCGCCGACTTTGGCCGTCTTCAGCACATGGTAAGGGCCGTCCGCCGGGGCTTTGCGCGCCGTCGCGCCTGCCGCAAAGATCGCAAGTCCGGCCGCCAGGGTCGGAAGAAGTAGTCGCATGGTTCGCACCTCCATAGATCACCTCGATCACGATTGCGCGGCGGTCGCCACATTTCCAATTGCTGAACACTATCCTACCCTTGATTGCACGCATTCAGCGAGAACGGAGCGGCCATGCCGTCAAATTCGCTCAGGGCGCGTCTGCCGTAAACAGCTCTTAACCCTCCCACAATCCCCAGGGACGGTCGGGAAAAACGGAGACGCCGTCAACGGCGCTATGAGTGTTGAAGACCTGACTTTATCCTGGCTATCCTGCCTATCCATGTTCAATATTCTTAGTTCACCTGGTCGCATCATCCAACCCAGGTATCCGTATTCTTCCTCACGCCGTTTATAGTCGACTTGTAGCAGTGTGCCTTGGGGGCGACAAGTCCGGCGGTCTTTTCCAGGTGCATGAAGCTGTCGGACTGGCCCGGCGACTCGGTCCAGTCCGCGACGGAGAACGTGTCGTCGGGCATCTTTTGGCAGTAGAGCGCGTGGTCGAAACCGGCGGTCTTGTGGACCTTCCCGTCGTGGATGTGCACGGTCGGAAAGAACAGCCGCTTTCTGTCGGCGCGGGGGAATTCGAACGCCATCGGGTGAATCACCTTGGTTCCCGGCTTCAGCTTGAAGACGGCGAACCCGTAGCGCTCGTACTGCGGCAACTGGTCCCACGTGCCCGAGGGAAGGCGGAAGCGCTCGCTAAGGCGGCCGAAGTCATGAACGGTGGGAACGAACGACGCCTCGAAGCTGCCGACTTCCACGACGGCCAGGGTCGCCTTCAGGCCTTTGGACGCTGACCGCAGCGGCGCGTCCGAGGGCAGCGGCGCGAACGGCTTCTCCATATCCTTGAAGAAATTTGGATAGGCCTCCAGGCTGATGAAGCGCAGCGCGTGCTCGCCGCTATGGGGACGTACCGGGATGGGCAGGATCATCGCCAGCTCCTCCCGCGCGTGCAGGACCATGCTGTAGACCAGCGCCTGCCGCTCCGGACTCGTGGCGCGGGCGAAGAGTTTGGTTCCGGTCACGGCGATTACCGGGCGGGAAAAGCAGCACATGGCTTACTCCTTTCAGTAGCTTCGCGGTCGATGCGGGCGAAACCTATGTCACCACCAGCGCGAGCGAGCGGACCTCGCCGAACTCGTGAGCGCACTTGGTCCAGGTCTCCGCGCCATCCTCGCTGCGGTAAACGCAGCCGTTGATGGAGGCGCAGAAGAGAAGGTCGGGCGCGCCGGGGTTCGTGGCGAAGGTCCAGACGGTGCTGTTGGGCGGCGGCGTGAGCGCGGCCTGTTTCCAGGTTTGGCCCGCGTCGCGCGAGACCTGGAGGGCTCCCGCCGTTCCGGGCGGCCCGTTGCCGTTGCCCAGGAGAAGCGTGCTCGCATCGCCGGCTTTTGTGGCAAGGCCGCGGCAGTAGGCGAAGGGGAAGCGCTCCTTGACGTGCTGGGGCTGCCAGGTGGCCCCGTTATCGCGGCTGATGTTGAGATCGTTGTTGGTGGAGGCGTAGACGGTTCCGGGCGCGCCGGGTAGGAACGCCAGGTCGTGGATATCCGGCGAGCTCAAGCCTTCGGCCAGCCGAAGCCAGGTGTCGCCGGCATCGTCGCTTCGCCACACGCAGTCGATCTCGACGCCGGCCCAGATCACCGCGTCGTTGTGCGGGTCCGCTTTGATACAGGTCACCCGAGAGTAGACTATCGGCGGGCACTCCGGCGTCAGCGCGGCGTTCAGCTTCTCCCACTTGTTGCCGCCGTCGCGCGAACGGTAGATGGCGGACGGGCACGTGCCGACGTAGATCAGATCGGAGTTCTTCGGGTGGATCAATACCGACCAGACAGCGATTCCCGCCGGCCAGCCGTTTCCCGGGTCGAAAGGAGCGTCCGCGCGCATCCAGCGGTCGCCGCCATTGGTCGTGCGGTAGAGCCCCGCATCGGTGCCCGCGTACAGCGTGCCGG
>JAYTEU010000172.1:0-7554 GCA_043734985.1 Chthonomonadaceae bacterium | reverse complement strand
CGGCCGCGCTCCGCGCCATAATTGTGAAGTTGCTGCTCCAGAAACAAAGTGAGGCACTTGCAAGCGCCGCCTGCCTTCATGAACTCCGACATCTCGACGGCATGCGCCTCGAAATCCCGCGATTGAAGCTGAGCGGTTAGATCTGTGCAGCCTGCAGGCAGCACGACATGGCGGCCAATAACGACCGCGTTACAGGCAAACCGAAGCGCCTCTTCTTCGCTTACAATAACGGTATCGAAATTGCTATCCAGCACTCGGCGCGCGTACTCATCGAAGGCCGCCGGGAAGTAGGCGATCGTGCGACTGTCCAGCGCAAATAGGCACGTGTCGAGATGGTACCAGCGATCGTCCGCCAACTGCACCGAAAGTACGGGCACGAATAGCTGCTCGGACAGCCAACGGTGCGCGGTGATATCGCTGCGCTTTAAGTAGCCCGCCACGAGGGTGTCCCCGACAAATAGTGCATCGCCTTCGCCCTCGAAATTGCAGCCGTCAGGCGGCGTCTCAACCCGATAACCGTGCTCCTCAAACCAGGCTTGGAAGCGGGCCTCCTCTGGCTGTCTTTGCGGATGGCGAAACCGGGCGAGCAGGGCGGACTTGCCACGAACGACGCCGGCATTAGCGGTGAACACCATATCCGGGCAGTCCGACGCCTGCGGGATAAGCTCCACCGTGGCGCCGATGTCCTCGGCCAGCGTGCGATAAAGCGAGTCCCACTGCCGCCGCGCCCGCGGGATATCCGGATTGTTCTGAAGCGACATCCAAGGGTTTATGACATACCGGACATCGTAGGAAGTTGGGGCGCACATCAATACACGCGCCGGCGGGATGGCCCTATCAATCACCGGCTCCGGAGACGGGACCGGGGTATTATCGCTTGTAGTTGTCATTTCTTCACTCCCGGCAGTCTCTCCGCTAGCGCTTTCAAGAAGAATTCGCAGTCAGTAACGAGCCCGAACGCCTGGTGTGTACCGCGGTCTAGGAGCTTGACCACCGTGTCAGCATCCGAGTCCACACAGATCGTGCGCACCGTTGCGGGAAGGAGATTGCCTGTCGCCACGGAGTGCAGCGTTGTCGCGACCATTAGGGCGACGCCGACGCCTCGGACCAGGTTACGCATCGCATCCTGAGCCGCCACGCTGTCCGTAATCACGTCCGGTAGGGGACCATCGTCGCGAATCGAGCCTGCCAGCAAATAAGGGATGTTGTGGACAATACAGGCATGCATTATCCCGGAGGTAAGCAATCCTGCGCCGACCGCCTCACGGATTCCTCCGGCGCGACGAATTGTATTTATGGCCCGAAGGTGGTTTTCGTGGCCATGCGCCGCCGCGGCGCCGGTACTCATCGCGATACCGAGGGACGTTCCATAGAGCGCATTCTCGATATCGTGCGTGGCTAGTGCGTTGCCCGCGAACAGGACGTCGATCCACCCAGCGGCGACAATGGACTCCAGTTGATGCCCCGCTCCGGTGTGGAGAATCGCCGGGCCGCCGACGAAGAGCACCTTCTTGTTCTGAGAACGCGCATCGATCATCGCCTCCACAATTGCCCCGACGACCAACTCCTTCGGTCTCTCCGTTGATACACTGCTGCCCATAAATGAGAATATTCCGGTCGGCTCTGCGCGTTCGGTCGGACTGACGCGGACGCCCTCGTCACCGATGACAACTTCCTCGCCGCGCTGGACGTGGTGCATCGGATGGCATTCGGCTGAATCCACCCCGCCGGTCGATTTCATTACAATTCCGCAATCCATCTCGATCGGATCGACCGGAATCCATGCAGTATCTGCGCGTATAGACGTTTCCAAGTTTGTAGTAACGTAAAATCCTTCGGGAAAGACGCCATCCGCAGGTGCGGGCGCGGTCCTCGCAACTCCGGTGCTTCGCGCGGCGCCGTGCTGCTGAATCAGGTGCAGTATCTGCTCCAGAGCATCCGGCGTCGCCGCGCTGACGCTGATCTCTACGTGGCTGATGTCGGTTCGCGTTTCGCCGACCTTGAAATCGGTGATTCGGTACTGGCCGCCTTCACGCAGAATAATATCCAGAACTTTCGATAGCGTGAGGGAATCGACGATGTGCCCGTCCAGGGTAATGGTTTCCGCAGGCATAATTTGTTCTCCTGATTCCAAGACGCAAGCGAATCCCGGACAGTTCCGCGCGCGGCATCCAGCCGGAATTGTTGCGATTCCCGACCATTAAAGACGTTGGCGCGACGCCTTCAATTCGCGCCGCACATTATGTCATACTTGCGTTTGAATTGGTAAATGATCCGTTCAATCCCAGCTTAGGAAGACCTCACCTTGGAACTCGGCAGGCTATTTGGCTTTCTGCACCCGGCGCTCATCCATTTTCCCCTCGTGCTGCTGCTGGCAGCTTTCTGTCTCGAACTTGTCGGGTTTGTCCGGCGAGACGGCCGCGTCGCCGGCGCGGCACGCCTGACCTTGATTGTAGGCGCCGTCGCAACACTCTTCGCTTTTGTTTGCGGCAATTTTGCCGAAATCTGGGCGGCAAGGGATGGCGTCCCTCAGGAACCCATGGAGCAGCACGAGCTCTATGCGACGATTACGAGTTGGCTCTTTGTTTTTCTGGCGGCAGCGCGGATGTACCTGCGTACTGCCAATCACCGTAAATGGATGCCGGTATATCTGACGTTTCTGGCAGCCGCGTGTATTCTCTTGGTGGTGACCGGACACAAGGGCGCGATGCTTGTCTACCATCAGGGCGCGGGCGTCCAGCTTGGCGTTCCCGGACCTGCTCCCACCAACGAGGATCTGGCAGTGCTCCGCCAGAAGCAGGATACCGAAGCCCTTTGGTATTCGGACAAGATGCACCACGTTTTCGGGTGTATGGTGCTGATCTTTTCCGGACTGCTCCTGGTGGAACTGGTTTCGCCGAAGCTGGGCATTCGCCTTCGAGCCGTTACGCCGATACTGCTGGTCGTGGGCGGCATCTTTCTCATGATATGGAGCGATACGGATTCCTGGCCGCTCTCCGGTCAGCGGCCGATCACCGACAAAGAGGTGATAATGCACAAGACCTACGCGGGCTTGATGCTAATATTCGGAATTCAGGGATTGACGCGGCGCAAAAAGAGGACGACCGGTATCGCGGGCTTACCGGAAACCCACCCGAGCACGATTGAAGCGGCCACTGTCGATAACAGGCAGGGACGGGCCATGGCGGTCTTCTCCCTCATCGGCGGGGCGTTGCTTTTCACGCATGTGCATTCCAATGCGCCGTATGCGAATGTCGCTGTCGGGGTCTATTTGCACCACACCGTGATGGGCTGTATTGCACTCTGTATCGGCGCGGTTAAGCTGGCCGGAAGTGCAATGCCCTCGCAGACCTCCAAATCCGCCGTCCGAGCGCTCGCCTGGGCCTATCCATGCCTTATGCTCGCGGAGTCGATCTTTCTGCTGAATTATAACGAGGGACTGCCATGGTTCCTTGGCTACGGTGGATTGAGCCTGGCAGCGCCTCACAACGGACTAATCGCGCCTGTTGGCGGAGCACGCGCGGAACTTGTCTTCGAGCCGACGACAAAACGAATGGATGTCTACCTTCTTCGACATGGAAGCAACTCGCCATATTTCATTCCGGACTCAGAGATCCAGGCGATAGTCAGAATAGGCACGGAAGCCACGCTCGTGCCGTTGAAGGTAGTGCGCGAGAACGCGGAGAATTCTCACTTTGCCGGTATCGCCTCATTCCTCGACGATGTTGATATGTTTCAGGCGCAGGTTTTGATAAAGGATTTGGGGCAGGAGACCCGGAAAGTTCTCACGGCGGATTTTGAGCCGTGGACGAGCGATCGCCTGGCTGCGGCGCATAAGAGTCAAGCCGCTTACATCTGCCCCATGCATACTTCGGTTGGGGCGGGGGCGCCGGGCAGGTGCAATGTTTGTGGAATGGCGCTGGTTCCTAACAAGACGCCGAGGCCCTGGCACAAACTACATGACGATGAGTACTCCATGGATCTGGC
Organism: Chthonomonadaceae bacterium; assembly: GCA_043734985.1. Classification (GTDB taxonomy): domain Bacteria; phylum Armatimonadota; class Chthonomonadetes; order Chthonomonadales; family Chthonomonadaceae; genus DATGJU01. The sequence goes on along the minus strand of JAYTEU010000172.1, from coordinate 3,567 downwards.
GCTGTCTGCGTCAAAGAGTCCAGAGCCAACAGGCGTCGTCGAAACCACGCCGCGCCGACGCATTCCACTTTCCGATAGCGTCGGAACTAATCGCCGGGCCGCGTCGGTAGAGCGTCTAGTCCCTCGGTATCCGGTTCTAGGCTTCCCTGCCGGGACGGATTTGGTTCGAATTGAGCATCCTACTGTGGACAGGCTTACGCGCCTATCCCTTACTCCGCGAAGGTCCGACGGCTCTATTGTTGAACAACTAGAGACGGTGCATACCAAAAAACTGCACTTGATTGTCGTAAGTAGTGACTTGTCGTTTTTTGACCATGTGCATCCGATGGAGAACAGGGTCGGAACTCTCACTCTGGATTACACGTTTCCCGCGCCGGGTGAGTACGTTCTCTATTCGGACTGCACTCCCACCGGCGGACGAAACCAGGTGTTTGCAAATCATATCACTGTTTCCGGCATGACGGGGCCCCGCGCGGTACTCGAGCCGACTCCCGCGCAGGCGAAGGTGTTCGGGGAGTACAGGGTTCGCCTGGATTTGTCGCCTGAGCCGCCACTTCCGGGCGACGAGACCCAGCTCACGTTCACGGTTTCGCGGAACGGAGTGCCCGTAACCGATCTCGAGCCTCTGCTCGGTGCAGGCGGGCACTGCGTGGCTATCAGCGAGGATACGCGGGCCTATCTGCACTCGCACCCGCTTCAGATGGTCGGATCGAGGTTCGGGCCGAAGGTCACTTTCCACACGGTTTTTCCGAAGCCGGGAATATACAAGATATGGGGACAGTTCCTGCACGACGGGAAGCCTCTTATCGCCGATTTCGTGATCCGCATACCCTGAAATGAAAGTAACGACGAGGAGATACCTACATGCTTTCCGAGGGTCACGCCGACCCGACGGCGAACGCCGAACTCGCGCTGCTCGGCGCGCTTACCCAGCGGTTTCCGAATGTGGCCTCGGCGCGCGCTGAGATCGCTACGCTCAAAGCGGGACTCTCCCTGCCGAAACCGGTGGTACATGTCATCAGCGACATTCACGGCGACTATAAGAAGCTCCGTCACGTCTTAAACAACGCCTCGGGAAGTCTACGTCCACTCGTGGAGAGCATATTCGCCGACCGCTTCACCGCCGAAGAGCTGATACAGTTTCTATCGATCGTCTACTATCCTTACGAAACCATGGAACGCCTGCGGGCGACTATGAAGGACGCGGGCGAGCAGGCGGATTGGGCAGCGAGAATGCTGCGGGCGCAATTCGAACTGGTCCGGCGGCTCGCCAGTAACTACCGTCGCAGCCGCCTTACTTCCACGTTCCCGACGGAACTGAGCGAGCTGTTTCAGGAGCTGCTTGACGAACCCACCGCCAATCGAGGCCCTTCCTACGTCGATACGATGATACGTGAATATGCGGAGACCGGCAGCGTTTTCGACGTGGTTCGGTCGGCATCACGCGTGGTGCGGAACCTTTCGATCGGCGAGATTTTTGTGGCGGGCGATATGGGAGACCGCGGCGACCGAATCGACAAGGTCATCGACTACTTGATGCGGCAGCCCAATGTGGCGATCACCTGGGGGAATCACGATACGTCCTGGATGGGAGCGTGCCTTGGCGAAGAGACCGCCATAGCGACTGTCGTGCGCCTCTCCATTCGATACGGCAGGCTGACGCAGTTGGAGGAGGGATACGGCATCTCGCTGGAGCCGCTGGAGCGGATGGCGCGCTCGGTCTATGGCGACGATCCCGCGGAGCGATTTCACGTCAAGGGCATCAGCTTGAGAGACCCGCTGCTGATGGCACGGATGCAGAAAGCGGCGGCGATCCTCAATTTTAAGCTCGAAGGGCAATCCAGCCGCAGGCACCCGGAATGGAACTGGGAGCAGCGAAATCTCCTCCATCGGATCAACCATTCTGATGGCACTGTCGAGATTGAAGGTGTCGACTATCCAATGCTCGATCGTGATTTGCCTACGATCGATCCCGCCGATCCGTACGCTCTGTCTTCGGAAGAGGCGGATTGCATGAAGCGGCTTCAGCAGTCTTTTGTCACCAGCAGGGTGTTGTGGGATCAGATGTATTGGGTGGCGAGTCACGGCTCCATGTGGCAGCGCCGCGATGACGTGCTCATCTTTCACGCCTGCGTTCCGACGGATGCGAACGGCAACTTTCTCTCACTCAGGGTCGACGGAGTGGAGTACTCGGGCCGTGCGCTGTTCGACGCGCTTGCGTCTCTGATTCGGCGTGCCGTGCGCAAGGGCGCGGATCATCGCGACAGCGACGCGGATTGGCTTTGGTATCTGTGGGCGGGTCCACTCTCTCCGCTCTTCGGCAAAGACAAGATGGCGACCTTTGAAATGCACTTCGTCGAGGACCCGGCCACGCACAAAGAGACGAAGAACCCCTACTTCTCGCTGATCCACGATGCGGAGTTTTGCAAAACGATCCTTAGAGAGTTTGGCGTTAGCGACCAGGGACTTATTGTCAACGGTCACGTGCCGGTGAAGATCGCGCAGGGAGAGCAGCCGGTCAAGCGGGGTGGTAACGCAGTGACGATCGACGGCGCCTTTTCGGAGGCGTACGGCGACCACGGATATACGCTGATCCTCGATCCGGCGAGGATCGCGCTCGCCGAGCATTCCCATTTCGAATCCGTCGAAGAGGCAATAACGCGTGGCGCGGACATCATTCCGACGGTGACCACTCTCCGCGTCTGCGATCCTCCCCGGCGCGTCGCCGATACCGAGCAGGGTACGACGATCCGTTCGACAATCGCCATGCTTGAACGTCTGGTCGCTGGATACCAGGACGGACTGCTCGTTGAAAACTGACTTACGCGGGGCAGATGAAGAAGTACGGGCAGGACGCGCACTGCATCTCGCTGGGCTTCGGAGGAAATCGGCCCGCCGCGAGGTCGCGGAGCGCAGCTTCGTACTTTTCGACGCGTTTGGGCTCCCACCTGCGGTCTTCCGCGACTTCGCGAATCTCGCCGGTCGCGGTGGAGAGGAGCGCAACTTCCGCAAACCTCCCCGGTGCGCGCTGTTTGGCGGCCAGGCGAATCAATGCGAGCGGCTCAGCAGTGTGGTCGTCCTTCTTGGGGCGGCGGTGCACATGTTGTGTTATGCGGATGCCGCCGTCGGCCAGTGACTCCACCTCGTCCCCGCGCAGTTTGATGGCGCCGTTTTCCAGCTCGACCCGAAACGCTTCGGTCGATGTTTCACGACCGGATCGAGCGATTTGGCTGTGGGCGTTGCCCAGCAGACGATCGGCACGGTGACGCAAAACTCGGGTCAGGCCAGTCTCTTCTTCCGGCTTATCGTCCGGCCATCTATCTTGGAATCCAGCCTGCATATCGGCGATTGCCGGAGATCGACCTGCGGACCGCTCCGCTTGAAGCCAGTCAAGCGTATCCTGAAGGTGCCGGTAAAACGTCCGGTAGGCCGTATCCTCATCCCGCTCCGGGAGCGCCAGCACGTATCGATAGTAGTATTGGCGCGGGCAATTCTGATACTGCCGTATTCGGGAGAGCGAGATTTCAGGCTTGTCCGCCGTGATAGTCGCCGACTGGGCGGATTCGT
>JAYTEU010000171.1:0-2692 GCA_043734985.1 Chthonomonadaceae bacterium | reverse complement strand
TTTTACGACGACCCAAAAGGCGAAACATGGACGATGAGATACGAGCCATCGAAGAGCAGATCGCAGCGCTCAAGAAACTGTTGACCGAGGCAAGCCGCCGCAGGGAAGCCAAGCCCGTTGGCGACTACGAGTTCCGCACGAACGAGGGAACGGTTGCGCTTTCCGACCTGTTCGGCTCCAAGGATGACCTACTGCTGATCCACAATATGGGCGCCGGGTGTACGTACTGTACGCTGTGCCGACGGCCTCAACGGCCTGCTCCCACACCTGGAAAACCGAACAAGCTTTGTCGTCGTGTCCCTGGATGCGCCGGATGTGCAAGCCAAATTTGCCTCCGGCCGGGATCGGAAGTTCCGCATGGTCTCCGAAGAGGGTAGTGAGTTTTCCAGCGATATGGGCTTCTTTATGAACGGCAAGGACAACTGGCCCGGAGTCTCCGCGTTCAGTCGCGCAGCCGATGGCACGATTACACGGACCGGCTCCACATTTTTCGGGCCGGGCGACGATTTCTGCGCGGTCTGGCCTCTCTTCGACTTGCTTGCCGAAGGTCACAACGGCTGGGAGCCCAACTACCGCTATTCGTGAATCCGGGAGATGCACTGAATGGACAATGCGCGTGAAGTCGGCGAGACGGCAATAATGACGGAGAACGAACCAATGGCGGCACGGGCGGGAAACGCGGAGACCGACCGCGCCGCCGAACTTAGGGCGCTCATTGCGCGCGCCAACGAGCTCTACTACAACCGGGATGCGCCGGAGATTTCCGACGCGGCGTACGATGCACTCCAGCGAGAGCTAAGGCAGCTTGAGGAGACGTTCCCAGAACTGGTAACGCCGGACTCGCCAACGCAGACCGTGGGCTCAGAGGTGGCGACCACGTTCCGGCCGCTGCGGCACCGACTGCCCATGCTTTCCCTAGATAACGCTTTCAGCGAGGATGAGCTTCGAGCCTGGGAAGAGAAAAACCGGCGCGTTCTGGCAATCGGGCCGGAGCCTCCGATCGAGTACGTTTGCGAGTTGAAAATCGATGGCCTCTCCATAAATCTTGCCTACGAGAAAGGCCGGTTCCAGCAGGGCGCGACCCGGGGCGATGGGTATGTGGGGGAGGATATTACTCTTAACCTCGAAACCATCGGTTCAATTCCGCGTGAGCTTAAGACCGACCAAGACGCGATTCCCGCCCGTATTGAAGTCCGCGGTGAAGTGTTTATGTCTCATCGGGAGTTCGCACGGATAAACGCTGAGGCGGAAGAGCAGGGAGGCAGGACATTCGCCAACCCGAGGAACGCCGCCGCGGGATCGCTCCGCCAGAAGGACCCAGCGCAGACCGCAAACCGCAAGCTCGATGTTTTTCTCTATGCGGTCGGCGACTGTGACGGTTGTTCCTTTACGAGCCAGTACCACCTCTTAGAGACCTACTCGAAATGGGGTCTTCGCACCAATCCGAACATCCGAATATGCCCTGGACTCGAAGACGCGATCGCGTTTTGCACCGAGTGGCAGACGCGCAAAGCTACCCTGCCATACGATACGGATGGCGTTGTAGTCAAGGTCAACTCCTTCGACCTCCAGCGGGAGTTGGGCACGAATTCCCGCTCGCCAAGATGGGCTATCGCCTACAAATATCCGGCGCAGCAGGTTCGCACAAAAGTGGAGAGCATCGAGGTTCAGGTCGGCCGGACCGGAGCAATCACTCCGGTAGCGTATCTTACACCGGTGGCCGTAGCAGGCGTGATAGTGGCGCGCGCGACCCTTCACAATGAAGACGAGATACGCCGTAAGGACGTGAGAATCGGCGACACGGTCGTAATTCAGCGCGCGGGCGAAGTGATTCCGGAGGTCGTTGAGGTCGTAACTTCAGAGCGTGACGGGACCGAGCGGGTCTTCGAAATGCCGAAGGAGTGCCCGTCCTGCGCAACGCTCCTGATCCGAGCAGAGGGCGAGGCCGTTCTGCGCTGTCTCAACCCGGAGTGCCCGAAGAAGATGAAGGAGGGCCTGCAGCACTTCACTTCGCGCGGCGCGATGGACATCGAGGGCGTCGGCGAGAAACAGTCCGAACAGCTCACTGAATCGGGACTGGTCAAAGATCCCGCCGACCTTTACACGCTCACCAGGGAGCAGCTTCTCCAGTTCGAGCGCATGGGCGACAAGCTGGCAGCGAAGATTCTGGTCAACATCGAGCGGAGCAAGGCGCGCCCCATGGCCAATGTGATCTTCGCGCTTGGTATTAGGCACATCGGGGAGCATACGGCGGAAGTTCTGGCGGCCCACTTCGGCTCAATCGAGGCCCTCTGCGCCGCGGAAGCCGACCGGCTCGGGGGCGTGCATGAGATCGGCCACACAACCGCTGAGAGTATCGCCGCCTGGTTCCGAGAGCCCCGGAATATCAAGATGCTGAAGAAACTGGAAGAAGCCGGCGTTCGTCCGACCGCGCACTCCGCCCTGCCAAAGTCCGACCAGTTCGCGGGCAAGACCTTCGTCTTCACCGGCACCCTCGTTCAGCTAAAGCGCGAGGACGCGGAGACCATGGTCAAGCAGAGAGGCGGGCGCGCAAGCGGGAGCGTCAGCAAACAGACCTCGTACGTCGTCGCCGGGGAGAGCGCGGGCAGCAAACTGACAAAGGCCCAGGAGCTAGGCGTGCCGATCCTAACGGAGGAGGAGTTCATCGACCTCATAGCGGCCTCCCCGTAAC
>JAYTEU010000170.1:0-48718 GCA_043734985.1 Chthonomonadaceae bacterium | reverse complement strand
CCGCAGCACGCGCCCCCGCCTGGAAAACCGCATAGTCCCGCTGGATTTTGCGGGCCGCGTTCAGAAGGCTCGAATCTGGCGGCGAAACATCGGATGATTGGCGACGTGCGATCCGAAGTTCATGCCCTTTGCCCTCTTGCACTCCAAAGGTCGATCGGCGCGCTGTCCAGGGCATGGCGCAGGCTGGTAACCAGGCTGTGGCAATCGCCCGAATAGCCTTCCAGCGTCGGCTCCACAACCGGGATCGATTGCACGTCAGTTCCCCCGATTCAGGAGTTTCTCGGCCGCTTCGATCACAGCGGCGGCTGGCAGCATTTGCAGACAGACGCTCTCGCTCAGAACATGGCGCGCGCAGCCTTCAAGCAGGCAAGGAACGCAGGCGCCGCTCCCTTGCACCAGCGCAACGTTGCCCGTGAACTGGGTCCCGCGCCAGGTGTAGGGCGATCGCTCCGCTTCGCAGCCGCGCGGCCACGGTCCCCACTTGACCGGATTCGACGGCCCGAACAATGCGACCGTCGGCACCCCCATGGCGGCGGCAAGATGCGTGGTAACCGTGTCCGGACCGACATATAGTGCCGCGCGATTCAGCAACAGCGCCAGTTGGCTGAAATCGAGCTGGCCCGCCAGGTAGACCGGTGACGGCGAAACGGAATCGGCGAAACGGCTGACGTATTTTTTTTCCTCGCTGTCGCCACTTCCGGTGAGAACGACCGTCAGGCTGCGGGCATGCAACCATCGCGCAAGCGCCTGCCATTTCTCCAGGTGCCACATCTTGTAGGTGAATTTCGGATACAAGTGCAGCACCGCAAATTTTGTGCGGCCGAATTCCGGGAACACACCGGCTATCGCAGCCTCGTCCCGCGCTGACCATTGGATGAGGGTTTCGAAGCGGCGCGGCAGTCCGAGCAAATCGGCGAGCTGAAGATTCTGCACGACCGTGTGCAAGTCGATATTGTCGAACGGCACCATCGCGTTGAGCAGCGCGCGCTTCCAGGCGCTCTTCAGGTCGTCGGTCATCACGCCAATGCGCGTTTTTCCGGCCAGCCACGCGTACAGGGTCGGACGGTCGCTCGGAGAAGTGGAAATGGCGAGATCGTATTTGCGCCACATCTGCCGGATGAAGCGCCAGTGCCCGGACAGCGGCACCGCAATGATTCGATCCAGATCCGGATTACCGGCGAGCACACCTTCGGTGCCCCTGAACACCAGCAGATCGATGTGCACCGCAGGCCAGGCATCCTTGATGGATCGGATCAACGGCGCCGTCAGCAGCACGTCGCCGATACGCCGCGTCACGATTACCAGCACGCGGGCCGGGATTGCATCTAGGCCCAGTGCGGGGGTTTGTCGCAGAACCGCGCGCACAGAATGCGTTGCGTGCGTCACTTCTTCTGCAGCAGCAGAAGTTTCACGTAGCGATAGTAGGTGCCCTCCGCCGTCGCCACTGCCAGCATGAAGCCCTCGCGGCCGTCAAGAAACCCGCCGCGCAGAAAATAAGTGCGAATAAACGCCCACGCCGCCCTTGCGACCGCTTTCGACAACCCGGTGCGTTTGCCGTCGCGATGCTTATCCTGCGCCGATAATGTCGAATAATTGTTCATTTTTGCGAGAAGCTCTTCGAGGTCGACGAAGGTTTCGTGCATGAGGGGTGTATGCAATGTCCCGGTTTTGCCATCGACCACCACGCGTTCGTGGACCACATCGTCGCTGAACTTCGCGGCGCCGCGACGGAACAGGCGAACAACGTGATCCGGCCACCAGCCGGAATGGCGCATGAACTTTCCGCAGAAGCTCGACAGGCGCGGAACGCGGAAGGCGGCGACATCCTGCGGCTGTGCGACGACGCGAGCGATCTCATCGCGTAAAGCCGGCATCACCCACTCGTCCGCATCCAGGGACAGCACCCAGTCGCCGGACGCACGATCAAGCGCGCGATTCTTCTGCGGCCCGAATCCGGGCCAGTCGGTTTGATGGACGTTCGGCGTGTATTCGCGGCAGATGCTAACGGTGTCGTCCGTGCTACCGGAATCGAGCACGATGATCTCGTCCGCCCACGACACCGATTCGAGGCAGCGCGCGATCGAAGCCGCTTCGTTTTTGGTGATGACAATCACTGAAATTCGCATTGCGATTCCGGTAGCCACGCTAATCGGACCGGCTCAAAATTCGGTGAGAGCGCGTTTGATCCTGCGACGCAGCTTGCTGAACTTGAAGCGCTTCACCAGGTCCAGATCCTTGTCCCAGTTGGACTGCATGCAGACCCCGAGATAGTTTTTTGCGATGGTTTCATTGGTCTCCCCCAGGCGCTTCCAGAAGTAATACTGCTCCTCGTAGTGGTAGCAGCGAAACAGCGGCTCGATCGGCAGCACCGGTATGTTGCCGAAGGCGAGCAAGGCTTCCCCGTACCAGCGTAACTCCCCCGGATGCGTGTTGATCGCATCAAGGATAGTCATGCCGCGGGGTCGCAGGAATTTTTCGTCCAGGCCCTCCCAGACTCGTCCACTCCAGACGACAGGCACCGGCCCGAAGTCCCAACACCTTCCGGAACGGCCGAAAATCTGCTTCAGATGCTCGCTGTCCTGCTTCCAGTTCCCGGCGATGTGGGTCATACCGGACAGCGCTGCAAAGTGGAGGAGTTCTTTTGATTCGTGCATGACTGTATAGGGTATGTCGCCTGGCGCCAAGAAGTCGGCGGATCGAAACGGCCGCAGGAAATAGCAATCGCTGTCTAGACAGACATAGGTCTCGCTCAGACGCAAGCGCCAGAACTCCGACTTGACGATCTGCTGGGAAATCCGCCCCGGCAATGTGGCGAATGTGTCCAGGTCGAAATCCGAATTTGCACCGACCACTTCTTCGTCGTTGAGCAAAGTGAACGGCAGCCCGGCACAATGCTCCCGGAACAGTGCGGCATCGGACGCGGGAACCGAAATATACAGCGCCAGCCCATCGACGTTGAAGCGCTCGATGCTCTGAAGCAAGCGACGCACGCGCAGAACGTCGTCGCGATAGGATTTACAAAAAAGTGCGATGGGCGTCATGCTTTCGGGGCGCAGCGCGCGAACGCACAGGCGGATTTCAGCAGTATCACGGTGTCTGTCCCCTGTCAGATCCGTCGACACTTAACAGTGTACAGATCGAGTCGCCGCGCAGCGATCGGTTCAGAGCCATTGTCCTGCGTTCGAATTGCCGTCTTTGGGACCGGGTAAATAGTCTCCCACTGGTTCCGAGTGCCGCGCGTTGCGGATCAGTCAGAGGAATGTCTCTCCGGTATTGCTCGCTTGCTATGAATTGAATCGACGTGGAATCACACCACAGGCGAGATATTCTGAGACCCGCCTTCGATGCCGCAATCTCCAGACTCCGATGAGAGTGCAGAAAGAAGTGACGCGGCGCATCGAGACTCACCCAGTGTTCCCTATACTGCTCGAAGGCTTCGGAAGTCACTGTGGGTACGCGCACCAGCACCCTGCCGCCGTCCGCCAGGAGTCGTCTGGACTCCGTCAAGGCCTCGATTTGTTGGGGCATGTGCTCGAGGGAGTGATGAAATGTGACCAGGTCGAACGCACCGGCCATCTCTTGCAGCGTTCTCCGGTAAACCAAGGTCTCGCCACCCACGACCACATCCTGCTTCAGGAAAGGGTCCAGGCCGACGGCGCCGGCGACGCCCGCATCCCTCAGTTCCAGCACGTGTCCGCCCGAACCGGCTCCCACGTCCAACAGCCTGCATCCTAGTTTCACATCGAGACTGCGGTACAGGTGGAACAACCGGTCAGACTGGGAGAAAACGCCAAGAACAGCGGAAACTCCGCTAGGCGCCGTGAGAATCCATTGCCGCCTTAATCCACGGCGCCACCTTTTCCACTGGTGATGGCGGCGGAGGTCATAGCTGTAGTAGTCGGTAGGATAATGGCGCCCGATATCTTCCGGGACAGCGTCGATCTGCAGGCAATCGCAATCCGCGCACTGGTGGTAGGAAAATTCTTCGCGGGTTCCGAACATCATCTCCCGGACCCGCAGACCGCGGTCGAGCAGACCCCCACAGATTCGGCAAACTCCGATCGTCCCGGGATCTTCGCTTCGCCTGAGACCTTCGATTAATTCTGCGTGTGTCAAAGTCAATGCCTGCGGGCCGGGCCAGAATCGAGATTCTGCAGCGACTGTTCAACCTGCGCCACCCGTCTGTCATGGCGCCAACGCTTCCACCAACTCCTCGGCCGATCCGCTTTTGCCAGAGCCAGCCGATTCGATACGCGACATGGGGGCGGCTTGCTGGCCTCCGACATCAGCGCATATTGATTCAAAACCGAGAGATTAGCATCCCGGCTGTGTGGGAATTCGATGCCCTTGCCGTGCTTCTCCAGCAGCAGCGCCTTGTTGCGCGCGATCAGATTCCGGATTTCCTTGCCAAGCTCCTTGAAACTTGCGCTTCCCTGATGATAGATGAAGGCGTCCTCAAGGACGGCCAGATCAAAACCCGCGTTTCGAACCCGCAGAGAGTAGTCGAAGTCTTCGTAATAACCGCGGCCAAAACGTTCGTCGAGTTCGCCGACAGTTTCATAGGCATCTCTGCGCAAGGCAACGCAACAAAAGTCCAGCCGGTACGCCGCAATGGGCTGCCCGCCATGGGCCGCGTTGGCGAACTCGATTCCCTCGGCAATGGCGTCCTGCGCGCGCTTACTCCTGGTGTATATGCCCTGTTCGTTTCCCGCCGCGTTGCTGACGGGCCCGAGGAGTCCGATCTCCGGCCGGGAACGAATGCCGTCCGCGATGCGCGCAATCGTTCCCGGCGGCACAATGGTATCGCTATTGAGCAGAATGAAAACGTCGCCTCGCGCCTGCCGCATCCCGAGATTCATGCCTCCGGCAAAACCTCGATTCGTTTCACTGAAGATGAGCCTGAGGGAAGGATACTTTGCCTCCGTGGCGGCAAGCGATGATCGCGTTTTCTGATCCGAGGCATTGTCGACGACGACGACATCCCAGCTTGAGAAGGCAGGATCGTCGGCCAGGCTGTCCAGGCAACGACCGGTCGTCTCGGCAAACTTGTTGTAGCTCAGAACAACGACACTGGTGACAACATTTTTCCCAGTGCTTGCCGAATACGGAACAGTTTCATCCCGCGTCGGCGCCGACGAGCGACCGCCGTCCAGTTGGTCCACGCTCTTATCTTGCATTATTCACGTATCGCATGAGCAGTCCAAAATAATCCCCTTTTTGGGACGTGTCTCTTTCGGGAGAGTTGTCTTCTTCAGAAACCATCGTCAGGTGTTGCGTGTTCCGTGAGCAGGCACGGAGGCTATTGTGCCTTGATGCAAAAATCAAGGTTTGATCAGCAATCCCTGTCCGGTCGGCAGCGTCAGGGCTTCAACCCCGACAGAACGAGCGAATTCGTCGATGGCTTTCTTTTGGTCTTCGTAATTGGACCAACCGTAGTCATCGAGAACGACCATTGCTCCGGCAGAAAGCTTCGGCCAGAAATACTCGATGGCCTTGCGCTCCGGATACGCGATGTTCATGTCGATCGACAGATACGCAACTCGATCAATTTTGACCTCCGATAGGGATTCCGGGACCGTCCCGCGGACCAGATGGGCTCGCGGAAAGGGTTTGAAGTTAGACCGGGCAAGCGCATAACAGTCGGGATATTTCGTATTGCTGATAAGCCGGTCCGCTCGCTCATTTTCCGACATTTGCGCCACGGGGATTCCCGCAAACGTGTCGAACAAGTAAAACGACTTGTCGATGTCGTTGAATCCAACATACTTGCAAACGGCAAGAGAAAGAATGCCGGTATTGACGCCACATTCAACGAAGTCACCAGGTAATCGAGTGCCATGCTGCGCGGCCCAGCAGCACACTGCCACGCGCCACTCGATATGAAGATCGATGGAGGCTTGCCCACCGATCATGTGCCCCGAGAACATCCCGTACCGGTAAGCGTCCTTGAATCTTTTGTCGTGCAGGAACGAGACATTTCGCGAACCGGTAATCAGGCCGTCCGCATTGTGGGTAATGTGCGTTAGACGCACATAATTGAGCTGCGCGGCCAACGCGGAAAGCCGTTTGCTCAGCCAGGACATTGGGCATCTCCGACAATTGGCCGGGCGGTCATTTGCTCAGACGTGAAAGTTGTACTTCATTCCTGGATCGATTCGCAGATCCCATAGTCATTCCCGGAAAGCATGGCGCTCGGCCGCCTCGCGCGCCCAATCGTACAATTGGTTCACGGCTGCTTCCGTCGAATACGGCGACGCGAGCCCCGAGTCCTTCAGCTCATTACGTTCCCATCGCGCCACCAGATCCTCGAGCGCGGCCGCGATTCCCGGAAGGTTGTCTGCCTGCACCGCCCAGTGCCCGCTCTCTTTCAGAATCCGGTCTAGATGGGCATTGCGCCAGGTCAATCCAATAATCGGACGCTGCGTCCAGAGATACTCGTAGAGCTTGGAAGGAATGTACTCCTCGCAGAAATTTTCCATGCCGTGCAACAGCAGCAACGCGTCTACCGTCTGCATCCGTTTGAGCACGCGGTCCCGGCCGCTATCGCCGGTGACCGGATCCCGCTCCACGCGGCCGAACCTGCGCAGGACCTCCGGGTACGCAAAGCGGTCGATGGCGCGCTCGGATACCGCGTCGAGCCCGCCGCCGTAGATCTCCAGACGCAAAATCTTGATCAAATCCGGCCGCTTCCGGAGCAACGCCGTCAGGCCCTCCATGAAGATTGCCAGATTGCGTGTGGGTGACAGGGATCCGAAATGCCCGATCACCAGCTCAGTGCCGCGCTGGTAGGAAATCTTTCCAAAGGCGGGCCGATCCGCGCCCGGGATCATCACCTTCCCCCGATTCCCGAGAATGGGATGACGCTTTCGCGCCCGATCGCGCGCGGTATCGACGAACCAAATGACCACATCCGCCCGCTCGCAAATCTTGCCCTCGAGCCACGCAGCAAACCGGTACGCCATTCGCCGGCGCTCCCAGTTCCCATAGATCATCGGATCGTGAATTTCCGCCACCCAGGGCAGCGAGAAACGTTTGGCCAGCAGATAGCCCGCCAGGTGAGCGCAATTCGCACCACCGGTGGAATAGATCACCCCGGGCCCGCGCTTGCGGATGATGCGCGCGCCGGCGAAATACGCCGTGACGAACCACGACCACTGCGGCTCGAGGCGAACGAAAAGCTTCTCGATCACGTAGAACGGCAGCATCAACAACGTCATCAGCCCCACTGCCACCTTGTACCCCAGCTTACTGGCAATATGTCGCCGCAGGATGTAGCGCAGATCGAAGCGCAGCCCGGCAGGTGAAACCGGAAGCAACTGGTGATGTTCCACGACGTCATCGTGCCTTCCGGTGACGGCGCTCAAGACAATCGGCTCGATGCCACGAGAGCGCAGCTGCGGGATCTTGTCGGTAATGGTATGGCTCGCCGCCCGTCCATCCATGTTGAACGCATGGGAGAGTATCAGCCAGTTCTTACTCACGAATGATATCGCCTTCTGAAACCCGATTGCGCGAGGTGGCCGCCACTAACAGGCCGGCAAAGAACATAAACTCCTCAAGCATGTGATCGCGCAGAATGCTGTCCAGAAAAGCACGGACCGCAAAGCCGGCGATCAAGAACAGCAAAGCTAATCCTGCCGCTTGTTGTCCGGCAAAGTAGGCCGTATAGCCCTGCCGACTGAGCGCAATCAGGAAGGCGATCCAGAGAAACAAGGCCGGCAAGCCCAGGCTGAGCGCAAGGTCAAGATAGCCGTTGTGGCTGTGCGCCGCCAAGACATCGCCGAATTTTTGAGCGACCAGTCCCCTGAACGAGCTACGGCTTACCCCAGTACCTAATGGATGCTCGGCGATGAGCCGAACCGCATAGCGTGCCCAGGAAATCCGCTCATAAGCGGTTTGTTCCACGGGCAATCCATCTAAGGCTAGCGGCAAAGATTTCGCTTCGACATTCACCCAGTTGATACCTGCATCGATATTCCAGGCGACCGCGGCCGTGGCCAGAAATCGGCTCCACCGGGCATCTGACTTAAGCATCGCCCAAATTGCGACCGAGATGAAAATTGTCAATACCGCGAAGACGCCCCAGATTTTCTGCTTCGTCGATCCCCGAAGCCCATGGACATGGAGGATAAATGCCATCAACAGCATTACCAGAATAACGACCACGCCGTTCCTGGCTCCGGAAAGATACGTTGTAAGCAATACGATGGCGAATGCCGCTACCCACGTAGGCCAATTCAGTCCAAGAAGTCTTCGTGCCGGATTTATGGCAATGCTATCTGCAAGCAGCAGGCTCGCCGTGATGGCATTCACATAAGTGACGTTTGCCTTGTGATCAAAGATTCCTACGAAATGCCCGCCAAGCTCGTTCCGCAAGATCGCCGGCAAATAGCCAACCCCGAGTTGCAGGGTGGCAAGTGCCAGCAGCGACCAGAACAGGGGCCGCACAATTACTCTGAACTCGACATTTCGGCTCTGTAAGTCCCAGACCAAGAGCAGACCGGCAAGAAAGGAAATAAAGATAGGCAGCCACTGACTTTTTATTTCAGCCAAGGAGTTATATGGATTGCCGTCTATCAGGAAAGCGACGACAAAAAGCCAACAGACAAAGGCCGCAAGAACAGCAATAACCGAACCCTGGCCGGCCCGGGGAAGGACGAACGCCTTGTGTCTGAAAAAATCGCAGGCCACCCAAAGTAAGAGAAGCACCAGGAACGAGTTCCTCAACGCGATAACGTGAGGCAATGGCCATACGAATACGAGGCCGGCCGCAATCATAGCCGGGGCAGCCGCGCTCGCCGATCTAAATCCGAACCAGGTCATTGTTCGCCCGGAACGAACTTGAGGGCACCGAAACACGGAATTTTCGGAGAGAGGCCAGCATTGCTTAGTAAGCGCCCTTGCGAGCGATCACGACGGAAACCGTTTTTATCAGTATGACGAGGTCGTACCACAACGACCAGTTGCGCGCATACCAGCAATCGAGCGCGACGCGATCCTCGTATCCCGTGTCATTACGTCCGCTGATCTGCCACAGGCCGGTCATGCCCGGCGGCGCCTCGAGATAGTAGCCAACTTGATCACCGTAGCGTTCTAATTCGTCCTCGATAATTGGACGCGGGCCCACCAGACTCATCTCGCCGCGCACGACATTCCAAAGCTGGGGCAGTTCATCCAGGCTGGTCGCGCGCAGGAATGCGCCTATGCTGGTAATCCTTGGGTCGTCCTTGAGCTTGAAATTGCGTTCCCAATCCGCGCGCACCTTCGGGTCGCTCTCCAGAAGATCGGCGAGCACCTGGTCCGCGTTGGGCACCATCGTCCGGAACTTGAGGCACCGGAACATCTTGGCGTGTTGGCCGATTCTTATGTGACCGAAAATTGCTTTTCCCCCTGTACCTCGTATCTTCCAGAACAAGAAACCAAAAAACGGCGCCAGAATGATCAGCAGTGCAATGGACGTAACAACATCGAACAGCCGCTTTACAAAACGTGGGCCTGGGCGCGCAAGGTTATTGCGCATCGAAAGCATCAGCACCTCATGGCTGAAGAAGTGAGTCATCTCCATGCCGTAGAGCGGAAGCCCTCTCAACGGCGGAATAATGCTCATGTCGCCATAACGGGCGGAAAGTTTCTGGAGCAGTTTCTGGTGTGGAACCAGGCTCTCCGCCTCGAGAGCGACGATAATCTGAGGTGAGCCGAGTTCGTCCAAAGTGGAGTATGGATCATCACTCAATAGCCGTACCGGAATTGATCGTCCTCCGATGTCAAAGGCTGTGATAGGTATCGCTTCTCCCGGAAGCGAAAGGAAGGCTGCAACTTCAAGCCCCATGAGCGGCTCGCTGTAAAGCGCCTCGGCTGCTTCGCGGGCGTTCGCCCCGACGCCCACAATAACGGTCGATCGCTGCCATTGCCCGGCGCGAATCAGCGAGCGCTTGAGACAAACCCGCGCCAGAGGAACAAAAGCCAACGCTAACAGCCAGGCCGCGATAAACCACGAGCGGGAGAATTGCCACTTTGCGAGATAGACGAGCAATGCGTCGAGTACGGCAACCGCAAGAAAGACGATGAGAATGTCGAGAATCTCATCGAAAAAAGGACGGCGACGAGAATAATGCCCGCGCGCCCCGAAAAGCAGCAGCACCAAAGCCGTTAATCCAACGAAAAGAAGAGTTCGGCTGCTTCCGAGTGCGGCCCACCAATCGATGATCCCTTGCTTCCAGACTTGGTCCTCGACCACCCACAGCAAGCCGAGTGAAAAAAGCCATGCGAGGGTTAGTCCGACCACATCCCCTAAAATCAGCCACCAATTTACCCTGCGGCGTGGAGCCTGCCGATGTCTTGCCACCAGCTTCGCTGCCGGAGATCTGATGGATGATTCGAGCGGGGTCGTATCGTTAAGCACGCTCTATTTTAGCAGCCACTTCGGGCGCGTACCCCGCCTCCTCCGCAAATACGTTGAGCATGTTGTGTCATTCATCGTCCAGATACTTGATTCCTGACCGTGACCTGTCGGACCAATAAGCGCGAAACATGCTCAGCCGACGCTTTAAAGGCATCGGGAGATTCCCCTCCTGCAATCCCATTCGAAATCCCACGAATTTGAGGAAAGTCCTAAAACTTGCAGATGGGATCAGAAACGGGTTGCGACCAAGGAGGTATCTCAGCTCCGACTTTACGAACCGAATGCCCTCATTCTCGGCACCGCCGAAATGGTTCCGAATCCAAGGTTCCCGTGAATGGAGAACACCGGCGTCAAAATAGCGGCGAAACTCTTCCACGAGGTTATAGTCGTGCGAATGAAAAACAGTTGCTTCTGCGCAGTAGGCTACCTTCTTACCTGCCAGCAGCATTTTCGCAGCGACGTACGTGTCTTCGCCCATTATCAGGTTGGACGGAAACCCCCCTAACGCCAGCAATTCCGAACGCCGATACGCGGCAAAGGAATTGGAGAAGAAGACGGTTTTTATCCCCATTGCGGCCCGATCGGCGAGTGCAGTGACCCGACTTACATGGGGATAATTGAACAATCGCGCATGACCTTCGATGTGCCCCGCTGCGGGTCGCGGCAACTGCCGACCGAACGCCACGCCGACTTCCGTATCGTCAAAACACTTGCTAAGTCGCACGAACGCATGTGGGTCAGCCGGTATCGCGTCCTGAGTCAGGAATATAATCAATTCCGCATCCGGCAACATGTCGACACCGAGTTGACGAGTTCCCCCATGGTTGAACTCGTGACGTTCTATAGAATGTATGAGTGCTCCGGCTCCTTTGAACGTCTCTACCGTGCCATCATCTGAGCCGGAGTCGATAACAAGGACTGCATCGGGCCGCAATGACTGCGACGCGATCGCCGCGGTTAGATTTTCTGCGTATGCCCCGGCATTTAGCGTGGGAATACAAACGGCCATCTTCACGGAGACCTCGCGACGGGAGGAACTGTAGTCAATAGATTATGTGCCTTGGAAATGTGGGCGCTCTAATTCTTGCATCCGATTTGGTCGAAGTATTGAATGCGCTATTTTTCAGCCACTGCCACGAGGTCCTCGCCAAGCCCCGGTCGAAAACGATGTACCGCCAATTCGCCAAGCTGCGCGATCCGACCAGTCAGGCGAGCGCCCCTTGAATGAGGAGCGATCATATCGAATCGGCCAATGCGGCCGATGGACCGGCTACCAAGATAAACACCATTCGCATCACGAGGTGAGGTGAAAACCCGAATGCGCGAGAATCCGGCTTTTTCGAGCAAGAGCCGCAAAGTCGCCATGTTGAAAAGATGGAGGTGACGAGGCGGATCGAGCGCAAACCAATGGCCTCCAAAAACGCGATGACCGAGGCTTGCGTTGTTCGGCGTGGCGACTACTACGCATCCCCCGGGGCGCAGGATGCGGTTCGTTTCCCCCATCCATAGCAGTGGAGCATGGACATGCTCAATTGAGTGGCACATCGTCACCGCATCAAACGATCCGTCGGCAAACCGTTGCGACGCCAGATCACCCAGATGAATTTTGAGCCCTTGCCGGCGGGCTTTCTCCACTGCTTGCGAATCGAAATCGAGGCCTTCGGCTTGCCAGCCCACTGCGTTCAGATTCTCGACCAGCCAGCCGCTGCCTGAGCCGATATCCAGAAGCCTGCCGCGCTTCGACGCGGGCAGCCACATAACCGAAAGGTCGAGTTCCTGGCTCCGACCCGGGTAGATGTTCGGCAACAGACCGAGCACTCGGTCCGAAAAAGAAACGCTTGGATAATATCCGTATCTGCGGGCCAGATAGCCTCGCTTGGCACCGATCAGGATCGCGGACAACCAAGCGGACCGATTCTTCGCGTTATCGCTGTGAGTATAGTAATTTTCATACGCTTTCCAAACCTCGGTCTCGAGCGGCATGGGATCGAGCCAAATCAGCCCGCAGCTCGCATTGGAGCAACGCTTGATGTTCCATTCGCCGGGCGCCGAGAACAGACGGTCGCGCAGTCCGGCGTAGAGCAGATTTCCCGGCGCGCCGCAAACCACGCAATCGGGGTTTGGTCTGGAGCCGATCGCGTTTTTCGAGTTCATCGATTGCCCAGGTTATCTTTCAGCAGCCAAGGATGCCTTAGTGCTTTGCGCTCTGCCGGGGAAAGCAGAACGAACCCGGCGAGCGAAAAGAAGAGCAGCAGCACAGCGATGAGTAACGGCCAGCGGACCACTGCCGTCGTAGCCATCCAGCTGGCCGGCAGCAGAAAAATCAGCGCTCCCCCTGCCATCGCCTGTGCACTCCCGAACAGCGGCGGCCGCCCCGGAATTTGAGCGCGAGCCAGTATGAACAGTGCGATTGCATCCAACGTGGAGCGCAGCGCCCAGGCGAGGGCGGCGCCTGAAATGCCGGAGGTTTCGACGAGCCACATCAGCAACAGAAAATAGAACGGCAACTCGGCAAGATGTAGTTTTGCCGTAAGGTCGGCCCGGCCCGCCGATTGCAGCAATGTGTACGGCACGTAAGCAAGGGAGTTCGCCAGGACGCCGGCAGCCAGAAATTCGACGACCTGGGAGCTGCGCTGTGCATAGTCCTCGCCGAGCCAAACGCCGAGCCAGTCGGGCGCAAGTAATGTGAGCAACAGAACCAGAGGATAGGTCGCAAAGAAAACGAACTTCAGGCTCCAGCGATAAACGTCCTTCGCGCGTGCAGGTTCTTCTTTCAGGTACGCCGACAGCGAAGGAAAGACGACTGCCGTTAGCGCCGCCGGGATCAGCCACAGGCGGGTCACGACCTCGTATGGGGCAGTATAGTAAGCGACGGATGAGACTGTAAGCATCGCTCCGATCACGAACCGGTCGAAGTACACCATGAGCGGCCCGATGACATTGGAAACAGTCAACCAGGCGCCGAATCCGAAGAGGGATGCGACGCGGCGTTGCGTCGTGCGACCCGCTCTCGCCAGCCCCGGATAAAGCTGCGCGCACGGAATCCAGTGCGCACCTGCCGCTATGACACGCAACACGGCGAGTATTACGGCAATCGGAACAAGTCCAGGCGCGACCGCCTGCATGGCTGCGGGCGCCAGAAAAGTGAGCAAACCCATGGGAGCACGGATTGCGTTCACCCACCCGAATCGCTGCCTGGCTTCGAGTATGCCGCGCAGACCGGCGGTTAAGGTAACGAACGGCAAGCAAACCGAAAGGGTCCGGAGCATCAAGGTTGCTTCCGACCGCAGGGCGTCCGATATTCGGAGCACGGAAACACACAACCAAGGGGCCAGAAAGAACATTGCTGCGCCGGCGCCAAGTCCAAGCAGTGCCATCAGAACAAGTGAGCGTCTGATTAGCCCGGGAAGCGCAGCCTCTGCCGGCGCGCCCGTGTCTTCGGCCACCGCGCGAGTCAGCGCCCGCCCTAGCCCAAGGTCGAACAAACTGAAATAACCGACCAACACCCATGCAAGCGAAAGCAGCCCGAACCGCTCGGGTCCCAAACCGCGTACGAGAAAGGGGATGGCGACCAGTGCCCCCGCAATCGGCGCGATATGTCCGGCAAGATTGAGAACGGCATTGCGCCCAAGAACGCGAAGGCGCGGAACGTCAGTCATTCAATTCTCGCCAACCAGATCGCGATATCGATACCAGATCGCAGACTCCTCTCCGGTGAATCAGCGGACCGATGCCGCGTGCCATACTTTTCCGCAGGGACCACGCTGGTTTCCCGCGAAAACGCCTATCGGGGTAATTCGGGGATCTTGTCGAAGGACTCAACAATAAGATTCGCGTCATCCAGCGCCGCGCATATGGACTGCGCGATGAGGAGTACCTGCGACTCAAGATTCTCAATTGCATGCTCCCAGCGATTTAAATGGCCCATCACCCACTCGATTTCCTGAAGACCCACAATAAATAAGTCCAACCAGTCGCAGTCCTTTCGGCCACAATTTTTGCTTCGATGCAGTCGAAGCTGGCCTATCGACAAGTTAATTTACAAGCATCTATTGCCCCTACCGCCGCAAGATCGGCGCGAGAATTCCCCTTCGCATAACTCGCGTTAATTCCGCAAAGGTTACACGACGGGTATCCTGCACTGCCCTGCGTCCCTCGAGTGTCCTTCGCATTCCGCGGAAAGCGTCCAGAGTTCCCCGAAGAGCGGGACCCAGTTGCCCCTGGGTCGTATAAAGTCCGATGACGACGACTTGGTAGAAGCAATGCAGTGGCAGAAAAATCCACAACCAGGGCGCGGGCATGTTCTTTACATAGGTCCAGATTCTATTTCTCTGCGTATGGTAAGTGACAAATGCGGATCTCCTGCCGGTGATGCCGGAACCCACATGGCGCACAACCGCGTCGGCCACATAAAAAGCGCGATGTCCGAGCAACCTCAGGCGTAAGCCAAGGTCGACGTCCTCGTAATAGCAGAAGTACCGCTCATCGAACCCATTTGCCTCGTCCAGAACGTCCTTGCGGTAGAGAGCAGCGGTCGCAGATGGGGCAAAAACTTCCATGCTATTGGCCGCGCCAGTTACCGGCGATTGGTGCATCCTCCGCCAGGCGAATCCGGATAGGTGATACTCGTCGCCAGCACCGTCAAGCAAACCGGAATCCGCGTCAAAGACAACCTGGCTAGCGAAGCTCGAGTATTCCCTATGCGCGCGTGTCGCCGCGATCAAGTTGCCCAGCCAATTCGGTTCCGGAAACGCGTCCGGATTAAGGAGGGCAACCCAGCGGCAGTCTCGGATTGTTCTGATCGCAAGGTTGTTACCGCCCGCGAAGCCATGGTTACGCGAGGCTCGAATCACTTCGACTTCGGGGAACTGTTTCTGCATGACCGCCACCGAATCATCGGTGCTCGCGTTATCGACAATTATCGTGGTGAACCCACGATAAGTCTGCGCCTCGAGCGCCGCAACGGATCGGGCAAGAAAAGTTCCAGAGTTGAAGTTTATGATGACAACTACGACGTCTGATACCTCACTTTGATTCGGATCCCGCGCTGGAAAAACAGGATTCTTCCCCATGCCAATCAATGATCGTTTAAATTTGTGTTTCGCTGACGGCAACCGGCGCGTGGCTTATGGCTTGCGGGTATTTGGAAGAAGACGCGAGCCAAGGTGGGGTACATAATTCGCTAAGACGATCAAAGATTTGATAGCGTTGGAGCAGAGAACCCCGAATTGTCAATTTATCTTCGGTGGCACGCTTTTGTCGAGCACCCGCCATACGTCCTTGATAGACGCCACACGGCCTGCCTGGATCTTTCGCCGCTTTCCCCACATTCGGCTGAGGCCCTTGATCGCATCCCATTTTGAACGGAGTATTAATCGTCCTCGACCTCGACGGGAAAATCGAATGATCGTTAGAAAGTTCATCGCCAAATGAAGCGGAAGAAATAACCAGAACAACGCTCCTGGCATATTCTTTACGAAGCACCAAACCAAATTCCGGTTTCCGTGATAAATCACAAAATCACTTTTGTCACCGCCCGTGGAAGCCGAACCGACGTGATAAGCAATGGCGTTTCCAACTAACATGCATTTATGACCTGCCAGTCTCAAGCGAAAAGCCAAGTCGATATCCTCAACATAACAAAAAAAATCCTCGTCAAATCCGCCGATGGAAACTAACGATTCGCGCCTGTACAGCGCGGCGGCCGCGCACGGCGAAAAGACCTCTTTGTCTTCAATCTTCCAGTCCTTTCGAGGCAAATGTTGCCCTAAGCGCCAAGCCATACCAGACATATGATAATTGTCGCCCGCGCCATCCAGGATTTCAGGTTCATTTGCCTTTAACAGACAACTTGCGAACATGGCACAGTCTGGATACTTGGCGGCGGCCTCGAGCAGAGCTTCGAGCCAACCTGTATCCACATAGGCATCCGGATTGACTAAGGCGATCCATTCACAGTCCTCAAGGTAATCCAGTGCAAGATTATTTCCGCGCGCAAACCCAGTGTTGCTGTCGAGCCGTATGTATTCGACGCTTTCCGGACGAGGGAAGGGCAATTCAATCGGCGCGCCATCACTGTGATTGTCAATTACAACAGTGCGTGTCACTTGCCCTTGTATAGCAAAAAGAGCTGACAAGCAGCGCTTCAGTTCGTTAAATGAATTCCAGTTGACTACTACAACGCCAACTGACGGTATATTTTGAGCGGGTTGCATCTAGTTTTTGAGAGCTAAATTTAGCGTCTTCCCAATTTGGGTGACTTTATTCTGTTTCCCGGGTGTCGATCACCTAATCAGAGTGGGCTTGATATCAGTCAATAAAGCAAACTGACATCGGGCTCTAGCGATTTCTTTGCCGAATCTTTTCCGGCTCAAAAGAACACTTGTCTTTAACGATCCCATCTGTCGGACGGAAATAGTGCCTCAATCGACTAGCCTTGCCAATGCCTTGATAAACCAATCGGGGGCAAAGTTCTTAAGTGACTGGTGAATTATCGGAGCTCTGTGATCTGCCTGGAAAAAGCCTTCAAAGTACAATCGAAAACCAACTCTCCAATGGCCCGCTTTCAAGTGAGCGGCTCCCAGATAGCAAGCGTCATAATTCGAGAACTCACGATTTCGCGCTCTTGATTGCTCCGTATCAGCGAGAACTTGAATCTGCTTTCGAACTTGAAGAAGAGTTTCCCCCATGACTATGGAACGTTTGGTCATGCTTCGTCCGTGCTCGCGAACCAATGTTTTAGTGCCGGGTTCGTCGAGGCCGAAAAATCGTTTGCCGGAAAATGCCAGGCGAAGCCAAAACTCCCAGTCCTCATGCGACCGCAACGACTCGTCGAAGAATCCGACTTCTTTCAAAACGGACTTTCTAAAAATAGCCGCGGATACCGGAAACTGATTTCGCTCGACCAAGGCCAGCAACATTTCCTTATTGGTGTCCGGCCACATTTGTAACCAATCTTTATCTTCGCCATTAAGCCCTTTAGAGAACTTTTTCACCGAATTGCAGGTCGTGAAATACTGCATTCCCCCGTAAACCAACGAGTAATCTTTTCGTTGTGCGAGAAAGGTAACATGCTTTTCCAGTTTTTCGTGTTCTATGAGGTCATCTGCATCGAGCAGTTGGATATATTCGCCTTTAGCGTTGCGCAATCCAGCGTTCCTCGCGGAACTCAAACCGCCGTTCTTTTGATAGACGTAGGAAAAGCGAGAATCCTTTGAAGTAAAGGTGCGGGCGACTGTTTCTGTGTCGTCGATCGATCCATCATCTACAACAATACACTCCCACTCCTTTAGCGACTGGGTGTACACCGACTCTAGGGTTTCACTCAATAGGTGTCCGTAATTGAAGCATGGAACAATTACGCTAACGATCGGATCCTCTTTCATGACCGAAACGTTGCCGCTTTCAACTGCATTGCAAGGATACGCAGCTTGTTCCTGAGGGGCAGAACGTTGGTAAGCTCGGATCGATAGATTGATCGAATAATGTCGGGCGCCAACAACCGGGATGAGCAATAGCGCCACCACACGTAAGCAATCGCGCGCCGAAAAGCATCTGCCGGAAAACCACCGATAGCGGATTCGTTAAATCCAATGAGCTTGAGGAGCCAGGACTCCACCGTGGCAAAACTTATTTGTGTCTCCTCGAACGCGCGATTGGACAGGATGGTGAGATGAATCGTCCGTTCGATGTCGCTTGCGTTTGGATGTATTTTGCCAAGCTGGCGCTCACGAATCTTCGCTACGGTCTCCTCCTGCCGCAACTTGCTTCGAGTACTTGATTGCTCTCCGTGGCGACGGTACTGCAGCAGAACCTCCGGGATGTTCGCGAGTTCCGTAACCTCTGCCACTCGGGTCCAAAGCTCGTAATCCTCAGCGTGCAGAAATCCGTCCTCGTATCGTAGCGCATGTTCCGCAAAGAGGGCTCGGCGAAACATTACTGTGGGATGCCCGAGTGGTGACTCAATGAAAAGCCTTGCAGCCATATCATCGGCGTGGACAGGCGGCCGAACGATCGTTGGCGCTCCGGCACCAAAGGTTTGAAACAAAGTCCCGCATAAACCGACCCGCGTGTTCTTTCGAAGAAAATCAATCTGCTTTTCCAGTCGTCTTGGCAGAGCAAGGTCATCGTGATCCATCCTTGCAACAAACTCTCCTCTAGCCCGTTCGAGCCCTTGGTTAAGCGAAGCGATGAGACCGCAATTTCGCTTGTTTTCCGCCACAATTAGGCGGGGATCAATGTAGCTTTTCAGCACCTCTCGGGTTGAGTCTGTTGATCCATCATTTACAATCAGCAGTTCGAAATCACGATAGGTCTGGCACAAGATGCTGTCAATTGCCTCTCGGAGATAGTCCGCTCCGTTATAAACGGGCATTAACACGGTGATGCTCGGCGTTTTCGTCTGCGTCATCTAGGTGAATCTGTAAATATTGGGATAAATTTCGTCAAGTTGGAAGACGCAACTCGGGAATGATTCTACTTGCCTGAAATGTTGAGAAGCGATAGTTGCTAATAATCGCTCGCCAACCTCGCATAAGAACGAAATTGAAGGTTCCGTGTGGCCGCCCGCCGAAAGAGACATGGAGTCCCTTAGATCGAGCATGTTGGCCGGCACATCGAATGCTCGCGAGGGCAAAAGTCTTGATGCGTTCTGAGTGTTCAGCCTCTAGCAAGCGAGTCTATCTCGCGCAGTACGTCTGCTCCGCCCCTCAAAGCTGCCAATGTTATAGATGCTGCCTGCCATGCCCTGGTCAAGCGCAGCGACCATGCCGCTCGCCACGTCGTCGATCAGCGCTTAGTAAACCAGAAACAGCCGCAGCCATAGTTTTGAAGATCCGCAACAGATGGCGAAGCGTTCTTAATAAGATCACCAGCATCTGCGTCATCAGGAATTAGGGTGAATTCCTTCAATTGCAGACCGCTAAAAAGGTCAAGGATGTCTTTTACATTATAGATTCGATGCGCGTTGTATGCGATGCGCCGCCGTCCGATTGGCACCACAAAGAGCAATTGCCCACCCGGGGAAAGCACTCGTTTAATTTCCTCAATTGCTATTTGGTCGCCCAAAGGATTGAGTGCATCTCCATAACGCCCGAGTCCAACGTGTTCAACCACATGCATGCAAGAAAGTGATTGGATGCTACCGGATGCAAAGGGTAATGATGTCAAATTTGCCCTTCCGCACTCCAAACCTATCAAGGTAACCGAAGCCGGCCGCAGATCGTAGAAGCGAATTGGCACGAAAGCGGAGACAATCGTTACGAAACGCAAATCTGATCCCAAGTCGACATGATAATTGGGACGCGAGGCTGATAGCACACGCGCGGCCCAAGCCGTATGCAATACATAGTGCCGATCGAACGAAGTGATGGGGGTTCGATCGTAAACGCACGGATGACGATCGCGCCATAGAAGTGGCATCGTTCTTTTTGTACGAACTGAAAGTCGGCGGAATTTCCTATATTGGAAGAGAAACCTGATCCACGACGCGTAAATCCGGAATGGGTGCAGCAGTTGTCGGCCAATTGCTTTGCCCAATTTGGCCGGGCATGTTGGCGTCAATGCCACTAAAATTCCTCCGATCGTTCGGTTGATCTTTCGGAGATGGCGACTAAGCTGGAACGATAAGGGCCGCCCCGCCAGTCTGGTAAGTATCTTTCTACCATCGGAAGTCTCGGTTCAGGGCGCTTCTTTTCCCGGCAGATTCAACTCGCGAACGCTTGAGTTGCTGCCGTAACGTTGTAGAACGACTCCCATAGCATCTATTGATCCCTAAACTCATTTTTTCGAGCTCCCCTCGGATGAAGGGAAGATCGCAATCCAAGAAGACGGTACTCCAAACAGATGCACTATCCGTGACATCCTAAGTTTCGACACACTCACGATACCCGGTAAGGAATTTGTCAGACCCGTAACCACTCGGGAGGTATGAGATCGGAGGTGTCGATGCTTGACTTACGAAACCACCGCCTCGGGGCCACAACAACTTTTTTCTTAAATGAGGACAGCCACGCCCCCCACCAGCTGAAGCTACTGTTTGCGATGATGTGATGCGAACATCGGCTCATAATCCAGATATCCTGATGGTCCGAGCAACTTTCTTCGTGCTCAACATAAGTTACCGGCCATGAAAACGTCAGATTTTTCTTGGCCCACCCCGGCTCATCACTGAACACAAAAAAATGCGGGCTCGCGACCCTCTCAGCGATCAGACCTGCCGCTTTTCGGTAATACTCAATCGAGCAAGCTCCATGGTAGGCGTTTGTGCTGGAGTTGCTAATATAGTCGCCACGACGAACGTGAACCGACACTGCGGTGCATTGGCCAATTCTCTCCAGCAAAGGGATCGAATGCACACACAAAGGCGTCGAAAGCGAAAAATCATTACGCAGAATCGTTTCGATCGACCTAAAGTATTTTTCACTCTGCCAATAGCCCTCTAGAAATACAGGCGCTCGCGCGCGCAGAACACCCTCGTCAAACGCGAACCCCCGCTCGAACAAGATCTTAGAGCTCTTCTTGGTGATGAATGAGAAGAAGCACCGAAGTCGGGTCTCGACACTCCTTTTCATTTGAAACTGGGCAAGGTCTTCGCTAGTAGCGATCGCCGCCTCAATTTGCCATCCATCAAGCGCAAAGTCGCGCGGCATTTCGATTGCCGTCGTTTTATTTGCTTCGAACCAGGAGAGGTCAAGCTTCAGTGGCACTTTCTGCTCACAGGCAAGCCGACGGCCCAACGCGTACTGGAACATCTGGTTGCCGAGCCCACCCATTAACCTGACAACAATCATTTAGTCAACTTTTGATGCCTGATGAAATTTGCGGGGAAGGTACTTTTCATAGGGAGGATGCAACTATAACGAGCACGAGCTAAGGTGGGTTCAATGTCTACATATTGTCGAGGTAGCACTGCCCACAGCCGAGATGAAGTTTCATATCCTGTTGAAGTGAGCAGCCGTGACTTTCATACACCCCGCTCACACCGCATCTGCCCAGGCTTGAGCCGCGTGCAGAACAGCCGGGGCGACAAGCGCGCGATCGACATCCCTAAGGTTTGCGATCTCATCCCGCCCGCCTGGCGATGGCGCATCAAACTCCACGGCATAGGGTTACACATGTTAAGTGGTTCCAATCACACCACCTTTACGGCATAAACCTGAAGATCAAAATTAAGCAACTCCTTCGAGCCGCGATCCGATTTGGATAGGCGATCAAGCATCATAAGAATCAGCTTGATAGCCCATCTCTCGTAGTATGTCGCCTTTTCACCACAATATCGCCCACATACGTCGTCGATTCGGCGGAGTTCTTGGGCAACAAACTCAAAAAAATTTCCGTTTTCAGTTATCTCCAAAACTCGAAACCCCGCGGCACAGAGGTGGTGTTCATAGAAGTAGCGATTGAAACCTGTGTAATAGTGATAGGGAGAGAAATGAGTGAGGCTACAAAACGGCGCGGTAATTATGATTTCGCCTTCCGGCTTTAACAGCCGTTTGAATTCTGTAATCGCTGCAATGGGGTCAGGAAGATGTTCGAACACCTCGGTACAGAGAATGGCATCAAACGACCCATCTTGCTCAGGAATAGAGGTGATGTCGCTCACTATATCTACGTGGGATGCTACCCAACTTCCCATTTGCAGTCCCCGTCCGTCTCCCGAACCCTGGTACTGAGCGAAGTCTTGTGAAACATAACGCAGATGCGAACACATAGACTTGAACTGCATTTCTCCAGCACCGGCATCGAGTATTCGTTTCCCGGGAGCAATTGCCTTAAGCCGATTGGAAACCCAGGAAACACGAGTCTGATTATTTTTCGTTCCAACTTCGCACTGCCGTGAACCAAAACTGATGGCGTTCGCCCCAAGTTGCATTAGTTTTCTCGCAATACGAGACATTTTTTCCCCAGCAGTCGTCTTGCTCGGTGATCTAACAGGCATTCAACGAAAGCACTAAAAAAACCAAAACCAATACTCGCCAGACCAAATTCAGTTAAGAAACCCGTTGCCAATATGTTGTGACTGAGGTCAACATTAACGAGAACGCCACGCGGTAGCTTCGACAAAGATCGTATTGATAAAAGTGTCTGCAAACGCAAGATAGCCTTGCGACTTTACATAGTCGATTACTTCTTCTAGCTTCCTTTCTTCCTTACGTTCGTCGTAGGTCAACGTTTCAATACACATCACTCTTGGCCTAAATTGATCAAAGCTGAGACTTTTTAGGATCGCTAACTCAAACCCCTCCGTATCTAGCGACAGAAAATCTGTTGAGCCACCTGCATGATCGGCTAGCAAACTGTTAATCGGAATGAGGGGCAAAAGCGAGGTCTCGGTAATTCTCTGTTTGCCTGATTCCTCATAGCGCGCTGCTTCTTCAGGAGAAAAAGTGCTTAAGGTGGGTGTTGACATCTTAAAAAACGTGGCTTTCCCGCCCTTTGGACCAACTCCTGCATTCAAACATATATCTCGAGGACGGTGCCGACGATGCAACGCGTGTAGCTCTGCATCGGGTTCCACACAAACTCCTGTGGAACCGCCTCGGTAAAATAGGTACGTGTTACTAAAATGGACTGGATGAAACGCCCCTATATCCACATAACGTGGCGTAGAGATTCCTAGCGTTTCTAGGATAAATGCGACGATCAAATCTTCTCCGCATTGCGCAAAACTTGTTTTCTGAAACTTACGCTCGAGTCGCCACTTAAGAAATTTCATGTTGCCATTCCCAATTTAAATCGGGTGCAAGCATCCCGGGTCGGCGCACCATCCAGTATGGTGAAGTACTTAGTCCGCCACGTAATTCAAAGCAAACCTCCGGATTTGATGCGCCGGGCTCGAAAAGCCACTGGCGAAAATGCAGACCACCGATCAACTCGATTCGATAACTTCCCTCGTTCAGTAATCTCTGAGGTAACCGACTGCGGAGTTTTATCTTTCCTTTCGGAAATCCCCCCCAACGATCGTCGACGCAGTCAGTCTGATAACTCCAGTAAAGTAACGTGCCATCATTGGAAAAGAGGGCGTATCCCACGGTTAACGCTGGATCGGACATCTCTATGTAACCGTCAATCTCCACCCATATCGTCTCATCGTTGCGCACTGGAGGGATAATGGATTTTCCGTCATCACTTACCAGGGCCAATCGAAGCGGACGGAAATAGGGATTTGAATGTTCGGCTCCTAGATTTTTCCAGCAGGTTTCCACGCCGTGTGCGTCTGCCGTCAGATACCGCTGTATTACCTCTGAGATATTGGTCGAATACATTTCAAGCTCCCCTTGGCGGATTAGCATGGCAGAGGTGCACAAACCGGCTATCGCGTTCATGTTGTGACTCACAAAAAGAACGGTGCGACCCTGTTTACCTATTTCCTCCATCTTGCCAAGACACTTTTTCTGAAATTGGGCGTCCCCAACGGCAAGAACTTCGTCGACAATTAGAATTTCAGGTTCCAGATGCGCTGCGACCGCAAAAGCGAGTCGAACGTACATGCCACTTGAGTACCGCTTAACAGGCGTATCAAGGAATCGCTCTATCTCTGCGAACGCAACGATATCGTCGAATTTCCGATGGATCTCAGCTCGTGTCATTCCGAGAATTACGCCATTCAGAAATATGTTTTCACGACCCGAAAGCTCGGGGTGGAATCCAGTGCCCACCTCAAGCAGACTACCGACGCGACCTCGTAATCTGATAGAACCGGTAGTTGGCTCCGTAATGCGAGAAAGTAATTTTAATAGAGTAGACTTGCCGGCGCCGTTGCGCCCGATGATTCCGACGCGCGCGCCCTCCTCGATCTCGAAGCTGACATCCTTAAGTGCCCAAAAATTCTCCGTTTGGCCACTTTTTTGGACGTCTTTTGAAGCGTACGTAAACTTTTGGGCTAGCCGCTTCACGGTTCCAGAGATGATGTCCCGTATCGCGAGGTAGCGTTCGCTTTGCTCGTGGTGAAGCACATAGCGCTTACCCAAGCCCGAGGCTAAGATTATCGGCGTCGCAGACATAGAAAGTATCCCCCGGCAATGCCGGGGGCTTTAAGTTGTAAGCCGCTCAAAGCGGCTAGGCGGGGTCGCTCGCGCGGCCCCAGTTCTATTGGGCCACCCTGACGGTGGCTCCCTAGCGCCACAGGTTCAAGGATTCGCGCTCTTCCCTTGATATACCCAATCACTTAAGACACCGCATCCTTTGCCAGGATCGCGATCATCATGTGCGCGTGATCGGACATCGAATGCCTTGGCTCTCCTTCTGCGCAGCCAACTTGCGTAACAACTTCCACTAGGTGCTGCCGCAGTTGCTCGTACAACGTTGTCCTGCGACATTTTGAAATGATTTGCACTCCGATTTCGTATGACTAAGTGAAACTGCCTTTCGCGTGCTTGCGGCTCACGATCGCGGGTTTCTTCGATGGACTATCTGTCAAAGTTCTACTGCCCCTCGGGGCGGGGGGGTATCCTTAGTGACTAGATAATGTCCGCGAACGTCCGCTCGGTTTTGCGGAAATACGCAATTCCACTGATGAGGAGCAAAGCAACTAGGCCAAACGAAAGTAGAACGCCGCTCCATTGAACAGCTATGTCGACGCCAAGAATCGACCAACGAAAACCTTCAATAACTCCGACCATGGGATTTAGTGAATACAGAAGCCGCCATTTCTCAGGGACTATCGAACTGCTAAAACCCACCGGCGAAATAAACAAACCAAACTGCACGAAAAACGGGATGACATAGCGAAAATCTCGGTACCTCACATTCAATGCGGCAATCCAAAGTCCCGCCCCCATTGCAGCTGCAAAAGCAAATAAGATGAACGCTGGTAATGTCAGAATTCGCCAACTAGGCGTCACGCCGTACCAAACCATTAATCCTACGAGAATAACGAGAGAGATAAAGAAATCAACAAGGCTTACAAGTACAGAACTCGCCGGAATGACGAGCCGCGGGAAGTAGACCTTTGAGATGAGATTCGTATTTGCGATAAGACTGTTACCTGCCTCAGTGAAAGCATTTGCAAAAAATTGCCAGGGAAGCATTGCCGCACAAACCAGGATGGGATACGGCACACCGTCCGATGGAAGCTTCGCCAACTTACCGAACACAACCGTAAAAACCAGAATCGTCAGTAAAGGGCGTATGAGAGCCCAAAGTACGCCAATCACGGTTTGCTTGTAGCGGACGAGGATATCTCGCCAGGCAAGAAAATAGAACAATTCCCTGTACCGCCATAGGTCTCGCCAATAATGGCGCTCGGTGCGGCCTGCTTCGATCAGTACATCTTTGGAAGCGGCGCCGGTCATGCCATCCCCGAAAACGTGCGCGTGGCCAGTCCTCTCTGAACCCTGTTGCGCTCCCACCGGTAAGCGGTCTTACAAATTACGCGCAGCTCGTTGTGAAGAGGTTTCCAGTCCAGCGCACTCTCGATCCCCACCGCATCAGCTACGAGAGACATCGGGTCCCCGGACCGTCGGGCAGCTTCCTCAATTTGCAACGTGACACCTCTAACTTCCTGCATCGCCAAGAGCACCTCCCGCACAGTAAACCCAACGCCATAACCGACATTAAACACGGACCCTGCTCCCGAAAGGAGATAATGAAACGCCAGCATATGCGCGTAGCACGGATCTTCAACATGAATGTGATCACGAACGCAGGTCCCGTCTGCGACGGGTAATCCGTCCCGAAGATTGATACCGCCGGCGTGAGCCCAAATGCTGCCTCGGA
Source organism: Chthonomonadaceae bacterium (assembly GCA_043734985.1). Classification (GTDB taxonomy): domain Bacteria; phylum Armatimonadota; class Chthonomonadetes; order Chthonomonadales; family Chthonomonadaceae; genus DATGJU01. Next base: position 22,599 of record JAYTEU010000170.1, on the reverse strand, counting down.
TGCAACCTTGATCAGTTGAGTGGCCTGCGGTGTGACTTGACAAATCGTGCCGTCAGGACGCCCACTTACCCTCTTCTGTCACTCAACGCACAGTGCAAGTCTATGTACCCGGCCCCTCCGGTTACAAGAACGACAGTGCATCGGGGGATTTGTATCGGTATCTAAACGCAACGGGCCAAATCGGGGGGTCAACGCAAGAGCTTCGAGGACTTCAACCCTTTCATGGAACGCGGATGCACTGCACTGCCACCCAAGCACTTGGGCTCCAACTTGAGACGCAATTCTATTCTAAAAGGCTGTGTGAACGAAGCAGCCCCGCATAGCCGGCATCATTCGGTGGACTTTGTACGGAGCCGGCTCGTCAGACATAACACGGCAACGGACACGGCGCCGAGTCGATACCGGCGGGGATTATTAAGCCACCGCGCGCAGTTGCGCACCTGCCCAGACCGTTTTGATCAGTACTCCGGTACCGACCGCACGAGCGTCGAACTTCGCTAGCTGCCGGAATTCAACGTCAAAGTGCTGCGCGGTGTCTACTGGCAGAAGGGCTTAACGGGGCGCAGCCTTGGGGTCGAACCGCCGCGTCCGCCCACGGCGCTTACAGCCGCGCAGGATCCTGCGCCATTGCCAGGACAATAGAAGGGAAACACCCAAGATCATAACGAACGCATAGAACATCCAGTAGTCGGCGACGCTGGCGCGCCATGCCAAAAATCCGGTCGCGCCCATACCGAGCGATAGCGCGAGGATCGCGAGGACCGCGACACCCGGAGGCAACCCGGCTGCAATCAGCACGTGATGCAGGTGATCCCTCCCCGCCTTGAAGGGGCTCTGTCCCCTGCCGATACGCCGTGCAATCACAACCCCCATATCCAGCAGCGGAACCGCCAGAAACCACACTGCGGCTATCGGGGGAAAACCGGCCCCGTCCCGCGCAACCTCGACGCTGAACCAGGTCAGCAACAAGCCCAGCATCATGCTCCCCGAATCCCCCATGAACACCTTGCCGCGCGGTTGCCAGGGAAATCGCATGTTCATGGTCCAGAAAGCCAGCAGGACGACGATCGCCGTCAGGAGCAGTTGGGCGGTGACTGTGAGGCCGCCGAGCGTTGCACTGACAAACAAAAACCCGAACGCGATGAGGGTCTGCCCCGCCGCGAGCCCGTCGGCACCGTCCGCCATGTTGATGGCGTTGATGAGTCCGAGCAGGCAGACGACCGTGATCGGAAACGCCAGGCCATGCAAGGCGACCTGTCCGTAACCGAACAGGTTGCCAAGATGCGCAACGGTCATTCCGCCCCAGGAGATCATGCAAATGCCGGCGATGAGTTGGGCCAGGAATTTCTGCCCGGGAGTCAGGTCGTTCAGGTCGTCGAGTAAACCGGCCATAAGCAGAATCGCCAGAGCCACGAACAAGGCGCGGTAGGGATAAAGGGTGTCGGCAATCATTAAAGAGCCGAAGCACAGCCCCGCGAACATCGCGGGCCCGCCGATGAGTGGAATGTCGCCCCTGTGGCGTTTGCGCCGTCCCGGGTGGTCAACCAGTCCGACCCTCACCGCGAGGCGGGAGAACAGGCGCAGCAGCAGGAGCGTGCCACTGAAGGCCAGCAGGTACTTGAACAGCGCGAGCGTCATAGCGGAGCAGTCTACCGTGAACCCGGGCCGGTCTTGTTGCCTGAGGCGTGAGTGGGGATGGAGGACAGTAAGCGGTGATCGGTAAGCCGTATGTTGTCGTTATTGCTTCACTCCGAGAGGGAGCAGGCTCTGCTCCGGGTCTGCGTCAAATTTCCGGATCTCCACGGCCCTACTGACGATAAGGCGCGCTACCACGTCAGTCCCGGCGTTACCGATCGCCAGCCAGATAACCTTCGGCGGCGGCCCAAGGAGAAACGCGTACTGCCGGAAGTCGTTGTCCTTCGATACGATCGTATAACCGTGATCGCGCGCGTAGGACCAGATCGCGGCATCCGTTGCGCCGCGCATCTTGAGACGCTCGATATGGGTGCTGTCCGGGAAATCAGCCTGAAGAGTGTCTAGCAGTCTCGGGCTGAGGTTTTCATCGAAGAGCAGCTTCAGCCGCTGTTCGAGGCGGCCAGTTTGTGCTCGCGGGCGGCCGCGAATTCAAGCGCCGCGCGAATATCGTCCCGCGATAAAGCAGGGAAGTCTCGCAGGATATCGTCCTCGGCCATCCCTCCAGCCAGATACTCCAGGATGTCGTACACCGTGATCCGAGTGCCTTTGATGCAGGGTTTGCCGCTGCGGATCTCAGGATCAATGACGATTCGATTCTCGAAATTCATGGGATCATGGTACCGCCCGCCTCCCTCGGACTCAAGCCCGACACTGGGCTCAGATTATTTTACGCGGTGCGGCGGCGGTTGATCGATTGGATCGCGCTGCGGGCATCCTTCAAGCGGCCAGCGGCAATATCATCCAGCCCCTTGCCCGCCTCGTTGATCAACAGCAAGTGGATGCGTTCGCGCTCCAACGGTGGTAGTGGTCCAGCCGCTTCGCGTCGATGAGCGCCATGTAGCTTTCGCCGTTCTTCGTAATAATTTTCTCGGCGCCAGCCTTGACCTCTTCAGCCAGCTCGGAAAATTTGCGCGGGCCTGCGAGAGTGGGACAACGTCATTCGAGGAAATTCCCATTGCAGGCCTCGTAGAGCGAAAAAACAGTGGACGCTCAGTGTGCAGAATCTTGTAAATATTACGCACCTGCCAAACGAAGGGGGAAGCGCTGATCGGCCCGGGATGCGAGACGCGCCAGTGCGAGCGCTACATCGCGGCAGTCTACTGTGAACCGGGGCGGCTAGAATCAGTCTCCCGGCGGCCGCTTGAAAAACTGCGCCACCCGGAACGCCAGCTTCCTGGGGATCCACAAGAACGACCTGGCCACGCCGAACTGCCTGGCTATGGAGTAGGACTCAAGGTTGCCGCGATAGATGTTGCGGATCGAGCGGTTGGACTGGCCTCCGGTGCGCATGCGCACCAGTACTTCCGGGAGATAGACGGATGAGATCCGTCTGGCGACGAACAGCCGGACCATCAGGTCAAAGTCGGCATGGAAGCGGTAGCCGGTATTGAATCCGCCGATTTCCCGCAGGAGTTCCCGCCGCACGAACAGGGTCGGATGCGCCGGATGCCAGCCCGCCTCAAACATGCCGGGCACATAAGGCTTCGACTTCCAGTAACGCAGGACTTTTTCCGGGTCGGACTGGCTCACATACACCAGATCGCCATGGGCGGAGTCCCATGCGCCCGACTCCAGGGATTCCGAAACCCGCTCCAGGACACGATGGTCCTCGTAGATATCGTCCGAATTCAGGAAGCCGACGTAGTCGCCGGTTGCGGCGGCGATGCCCTTGTTCATCGCCTCGTAAAGCCCGCGGTCGGGCTCCGAAACGAAGTGCGCGACCCCGGATCGGAGTTTTTCCACCACCGCGACGGTTCCATCGGTCGAGCCACCGTCGATCACGAGATGCTCGACATCGCGAAAGGTTTGCCCTGCGACCGATGCGAGCGTATGTCCAATGGTATGAACCGCGTTAAGGCAGACGGTGACGACCGAGATTTTCACTATTCGCTTCGCGCGGCGGTGGGGGATGGCGACGGTGCCGGGAAGCTGCGCCTGCCGTGTCCTGTGCTCGCGTTCATGCGGCAACTTCCGCGATGAGTGCCTCTACATTGTGCGCGTAGGCGCGGAGCCTTTGGTTGTGCGGGCCATCGCCTGGCCCCGTCTGCGGTTCCGGGCGAACTGCCGGGGTGGAATCAAGCGAGCCCCGCAGTGCCGCCGCAACTGATTCTGCCGACTTTGGATCGAAGAAACTGGCCTGTCCGCCAGCCTGCTCCCGGTGGACCGGGATGTCCGATAACAGCATCGGTACGCCGAGTGCCCTGGCCTCTTCCACTGTCGTGCTCCACCCTTCGAACAGGGAAGGATTGATGAGGGCGACGGCGCCGCGCATGAGCGCATAAACATCGGCGCGCGGGATGAGCCCCAGAAATCGAAACTCTTCGTTGATCCGGAGTTCGGCAACACGGGCCTTCAGGGTGCGAATCAGGCCGGCCCGGCGGTGATCCGCGTCGGAGCCGGACGCCGCTACCGTCACGTTGAGTCCACGCTGTTTGAGCAGTCCAAGTGCGTCGATCACGACGCGATGGTTCTTGTGTTCCCAGAATTGATTGGGCAGATAGAAGTAGCGCGCGTGCATCCCATACTGCTGCATTGCCCGGGCCACCGGAACAGCGCCCGCCTCAGGAGGTAATTCAGCAGCGAAAGGCACCACGTGAATCTTGCTGGCGCCCGACGGATAGAATCGCTCGCAATCCCTGCGTGACGATTCGCTGCTCACCATGACGGCGCGCGCGGAGGCGATTTGTGCCCGGAATCCGATCTCCCGTTGCCAGCGTGCACGCCATCCGAAAATGCCCGGCAGCAGGCGATGCTGAAAATCCGGCAGCCAGGCAATGGTCGGAAGGCCAAACCGCCAGCCATGATAAGTTGCCGACTCGAATACCACCTGGATTCCAAGTTCGTCGTAGATCCGCGCAGCCCTGCGATCCCGCCCCCAAAGCAAGGCGTCAGTTAATCGGCCGGCGGAAGACGCAGCCGAGAAGGCCGGCGAGCGCACAATCTCCGCCACTCCCGCGGCGAGGGGCGCAAGGGAGGTTTCATCCGCATCCTCTGCCACGAACACGACAGGCCGTACCGTTCCCATCCCGTACCGATGCAGCGTGCGGAACAGATTTACGAAATACTGATACCCGCCAGTCCAGCGACGCGGGTCGGGAAGGCCAAAGGCAACCCGGATTGGCCGGGTTCCATCGCTCCGGAGTCCCGGGTCCGCGGCAGTCAAAGCAACTTCCTCTGGATGCCAAATGCACGCTGCAGCAGACCCCGTACCACGTAGTACAGGTTGCCGTTGGCGAGCAGCAAAGCCATGCGTCTCAAGCGGTAGTAACGAATGCGCAACGGCGGCAGTCCGCGTTCGCCGAGAACCGCCTTGCGCTCCTCGGTGCAGCGTTCCGCGATCAAGCTGGTCTTGGTATTGCCGTGCACGCGGTAGCCGCCGAAGAAACAATCCACATGCGCGCCCTGGCCTTGTTCGAGTAGCCTCAGAAACCAGTCATAGTCGAAGGCGCAACTCAGCGACTCCTTCAGCAAGCCGATCCTTTGATGCACGCTGCGGCGCCAGAATGCCGCCTGATTGGTGAGGACCATGCCTTCGGCCAGCAGCGATTCGAAAGTCGGCCTTACATAACGGATGTCTCGGATCACCCGATCCTCTTCGTCGATGAGCATGATGTTGCCGATGAGCAGATCGGCCTCGCGGTGGCGGTCCGACGCGCGAGCCAAGTAAGCAAACGCGCCGGGATAGTACACATCGTCGGAATTCTGCCAGGCGATCCAGTCCCCCGTGGCACGTTGCAATCCTTTGTTAATGGCATCGGCCTGTCCCCGGTCCGGCTCGCTGACCCAATAGGCGACCTGGCTGCTGTAGCGGCGAATGATTTCCTGACTGCCGTCCGTGGAACCGCCATCGATGATGATGTATTCCAGGTTAGGGTAGCCCTGGTCCAGGACCGAGCGGATGGTGCGCTCCAGGAAGCGGGCCTGATTGAAGCTCGGGGTCACCACGCTGATTTTCGGCAGCCCGGTCACGCGCCACCCCGCTCTGCCGCATCCACCACGATCGCTTCATAGGCCCTGCCGAATGACTGGATTCTTGCCGGCAGGCCCGCCGCGGCTTGCTGCATTGCCCGGTCGTCTTCGTCGCGGTCGTACGTCGACCATACCTGCCAGATCGCGGCGGCGGCAGCCGAAGCGTCCTTCGGATCAAAATACGTGGCGCGGGCCGCCGCCTGCTCGCGATGGACGGCGATGTCCGAAACAAGGATCTGCTTGCCCAGCGATTTTGCTTCCTCGACGCTGGTGCTCCAGCCTTCGAACAGCGAGGGATTGATGACCGCGACCGCGTCGCGCATCAGTCCCAGCATGTCTTCGTAGGGAATCACACCCAGGGTACGAAACCGTCTGGCCAGCCCGCCGCGGTTCAGCCGAGCCAGCAGGCGACCCATGTGCTCGGGACGCCTCGGATCGGCCATGTGGCCCGTCGCGACAATGCTGAGAAAGCGCTCCTGCTTCTGGAGCAGTTCGAGCGCCGCAATCAGGATCTCGTGGTTCTTGTGCACCCAGAACTGGTTCGGGACATGCAGGTAGGGGCCATCGATGCCGTGCCTTGCTTCGAGTTCGGCGCGATCAGGCAGCGGCCGGCCGTGCAGGAGTCCGGATGCAAAATGCAGGACACGCAGCCGGTCGGCGTTGACCGGACTGAAGGTCCGCAGGTCCCGCGCCGCCGTTTCGCTGCTTACCACGACGCGCGTACACAAGGCGCAAGTTTCCGCGATCTGCCGTTCCCGGAGGTCGAACTCCGGCTTGCTGAACAATTCCGGTAGATGACGATGCTGGAAATCCGGAATCCAGCCAATGGAGGGAATCGATGCCCCGGCCCCCAGATGCCCCGAATGGGACAAGACGGAGATCCTATTGCGCGCAAGAAGATTTCCCAGAGCGACATCCTTGCCGGAACCAAGCCGCAGCATCTTGCGCCATGCCCACGCAACACGCATTCGATCGAACATCGCGCTGCGAACGACCGGCATAATTGGAAGTCCGGCGAGGATGCCTGGCCCGGCCGTCTCACCGGCGAAGAGCACCGGTTCGATGCGGCGATGCTCGAGGGACGCGATGGCCTGCAGCAGATTGCGCACATAGTGCAATCCGCCCAGCCAGGACTGCCCTTCGCTGAAATTGACAAATCCGGTTCTAATCAATTTTCAGCAACGAACCATCGGACGTAGTCCCTAACGCCTTCCCGCCACGCCTGTCTGGGGCTCCAACCCCACCGGGATACCGCCTCCATGCTGGCTACGTAGGCCGGCGGATCCCCCGCACGCCGTTGCCCAGAAAATCGGGGAACCTGTTTTTTCGCGAAGCAGTCCATCATGTGCTGGACGATATCCGCCACCGATACGCCGGCACCGGTACCCCCATTGACTACTACTGGGCCGGCGGATGCGTGCTGGCAAGCCATTACCAGCAGGGCAGCGGCATCCGTGACATGCAACCAATCTCGCTGTTCCTGTCCCGTCCCTGAGAACTCGCAGTCGCCACGGCTGATCCTGGAGCATCCGTCCCAGAGCAGTTGCTTGCGCAAGCCGTTTCCGTAGACCGAGAACAGCCGGACTATCGCGGCCCGCACGCCGAAATGTGAAGCATAGGACTCGCATAACACTTCAGCCATACGCTTGTGCTCGCCGTAAGGCGAAACGGGCTGGATCGGATCCGATTCGAGAATCGGCACACGCGGCGCCTGCCCGTACACCGCTGCGCTGGAGGGAAAGACGAGGGCCGCACCGGGAGCATGGAGACGGACGAACTCGAGGACCGAGGCGGTGGTGGTGACTGTCCGGTGATAATCCTGATACGGATTCGCGTTGGCGAAAGGTACCGAACTGCCGCCCGCGCAATGAATCACGAATTCAGGCTGGCCCGCATAGGTCACGAGACTGTCCAGCGTGATGTCGGCGGTATGCCAGTCGGCAATGCCCCAGTTGCGCCATTCCTCACGGGACCAGGCGCCGTGGCCAATGCCGATTACGGAGCGGCCCTGCGCCGCCAGACAGCGGGCCACATGGCGCCCAACGAATCCGTATGCGCCTGTAACCAGGACAGGTTTATCCATCGCTGCGCTTCTCTCCTACGAAACTGTAGAGGCGGCCGGGATGATTGATCAGTTTCCCTAGCACGCTCAGAGCGAAATGGGGAATGAGTTGGTGGATAGGCAGGCCGACGCGCCGGGCAATCCCGCGTTTTATCCCCTGAAGGGTTTCAGGAAACGCATTGATGTCTGACTGCATTGGATTAAAAATCCCCGTAAGCCGGATCCCGGCCGATTCGATTGCGCTGCGATACTCCCGCAACAGGTACGCATTCTCCCCCCCATAGAGATAGTGAAGGGGATGGCTTTTGAGGAATCGCGGCAGATCTTCCTTGCGGGAGATCACATGCTCCCGCGTGGCCACGAATCGTCCGCGGGGCTTCAGCACGCGGCCGATTTCCGCGCACAAGCGACCGAGGTCGCGGGCATGATGCAATGCCTGGCGACAATGCACCAGGTCGAACTCGGCGGCGGCGAACGGCAGTTGTTCTCCCCACTCTCGGACGACCTCGATATCGAGGCCCGCCTCCTTTGACAGCGCGAGAATCGCGCCGGCGCCAACGATCGAACTCGGATCCGGTTCCAGCGCCACCACTTTCCAGCCGTCGCGCGCAAGCGCATAGGCCGAGATTCCACGGCCCGCGCCGAGGTCCAGAGCCCGCCCGGGTCCGTCCGGAAGTAAACGTTTGACCGCCTCCCACTCCGTGCTCGCGTAATAACGTTTTGCGGCGGCAAGCAGCGGATCGTCATAGAAGCAGGCCTCCACAAGTTCCCGCTGGCCGGGCTGGTTTCTCAACCACAGCACGGCTTCCTCCCAGGTGAGCGGCTTATCGTTCGTCTGCATTAAGTTCACGAATGACTCGTGCGGGATTTCCGGCTGCGACGGTATATGCCGGAATATCGCGTGTAACTACGGATCCGGCGCCGACCACAGCGCCTTCGCCTATGCTCACGCCCTTGAGCACGATGACGTTGACGCCCAGCCACGCCTTGTTGCCGATGCGTACGCGGCCGCGGGGCACCGCAGTCCAATCTTTTCGCCCGGCATACCAGTTCGCAACGTCGCCGCTTCTCGCTTTCCACGCGAGTGCATGGGAATCATGGTCGACGATGATGCACCCCCATGAAATCAGCACGTCATCCCCGATCTCCAGGCATTCCGCCGAGACCAGCGTGGACGCTCCCACAAACGTTGCGGTGCCGATGCTGATGACTGCTCCTGGACGATCAAATGCGATGGCGGCTTCGACGATCGATCCTGCCCCGATCGTCAGTGCGGAGCGCTCTGCCAATCGAATCTTGCGAAAGGCGACACGGGCATCGGTTGAAATCGCGATTCCCGGAGCGCGAAGGACGGAACGTTTCGCAACCCAGTCCAGAACGCGGGCAAGCTGACGGATCATGGCATGAACCTCGCAACGAGATTCCGAATCCGGGCAGGCAATCCGTTGCGCACGCGGAAGTAGTTATAGACCTCGTCGCGCAGCCCGGGGAGAAGGCCGACAGGAGGCATGTCAGTCGGATGAAACGCCGCGTCAATCTCGCCGTCGAGCGGATTGCCCCGGCAATGCACGCCGCTTCCGTCAAAACCCCCGTTCTGCACCAGTGTCTTTCGCGGGTAAAGCACCAGGCCCTGATGCATGAACACGCTCAGGTTCCAGAGTATCGCCCACGAGTCGCTTTTTCCTTGTAGCTGGGCTTCCAGCATCGAAAAATAACCAAAGGCCCCGTTCATTTCGAAAGCGTTCCTGCGCGCGGCATCAGCCTTCAGGACCGGATAGCCCGTACCTGCGCCATCGAAAAGCCGCCAGGCCCTGTCCCAGGTTGCCCAGCCCCAGGACGATATGAAGGGGAGGAAGAACGCGTCGTGCGGCGTATCGACTTCGACGGGAAACATGTGTCCGGAAATCTGCATCACCCGGGAATCGTCACGATAACGGTCGATTGCCGCATTCATGTAAGCCAGGAACGGGGGCGCTACGACCAGGTCATCTTCCACGACAATTGAAGAGCCATGCTCGTCACACAACCTGGTGACGCCATCGATCACAGAACCCGCGAGGCCGAGGTTGCGGTCGCGATTGTGCAAAACCAGTTTACCGAAGCCTGAGATCAATGCTGCATAAGCTCGCACCTCCGCTACTGCGCCCTCGGCTTGTGATGTTCGCGGCCCGTCGGAAAAAACGTGTAGCTCGCTCGCGGCGGCAAGCGGATTGCGTTGCAGCGCTTCCACCGCATGACGAAGATGCAACGGCCTGTTGTATGCGAACAGGGCAATGGGTGCGGGGCTCATTTCGCTAACGATTCAGGGGAAGGTCGACCATGGGCGCGAGGTCGGATCATGCCGTGGCTCCCTGCTGCTTGAGGACGGCCTGTTCCCACAGGAAAGGTGACAGGGACATCCAGGCATTCTGCCCTTCAGCGAAGGTTGGACTCGCGGAATCGATGACATTCATCACGGACTTGCGAACCCGCGATGCGTCGACGAGCTCACTCTCCTCCAGCGCCTTGCTTGCCAGGGTGTCCTGCATGAACTGCCTGAGCGGACCTTTCATCCAGTCCACGATGGGTGAGGTGAACCCGATCTTGACCTTGCGATAAGCGATTTCTGCCGGCATATACCGCGCCACTGCGTCCCGCACGATAGCCTTCGAATAGCCGCCGCGTACCTTAGCTGACCAAGGCAGGGAAAACGCGAGGCTGACCAGGCGATGGTCCAGAAACGGCATCCGGATCTCGACCCCGTTGGCCATGCTGTAGCGGTCGTAGTTCCGCAACAACGTGGGCAGTATGGTCTCGTGGGTGGAGATATAGAGGCGCTTGCCAAGGTTGTCGAGCCGTCGCCAACCGGCATGCCCGCTGTCGTCACTGACCGCTTTAGTGTTGTATCCGAGCAGGCTCTTTGCCGTTTCCCGCAGCTTCCATTTCAGCCAGAACGCTACCGGATTCGGAATCGCCGGGAATTGCGAGTGATCCTGAATCTGCGCCTGGAAGTATGTATCGAGCACATTGCGCGCAGCCGCACGGTTCATGCCGGCATCTTTGAGCGCAATGAGAAAATCGAAACCATACCCGGCGAACAGCTCGTCCGCGCCATGGCCGTCCAGGGTCACCGACACCCGATGCTGTTTGACCGCCTGGTAAATCAGCATGAACGGTATCGGGCTGGTGATATACAGCTCCTCGAACAGATAGAAATACTTCATAAGCGATGAAACGGCGGCGGACGGATCGATCGGCAAGATGACCGGGTCGACGCCAATGTTCCGGCAGGCGATTTTCGCGTAGTGCGTTTCGTCGAGCGGCGTGCCGGGGAAGCTCGCGACAAAAGCATGCTGCCATCCCGCGTTGGCGCGCTCCGCAAGATTATGCCTGGCCAGGTGCGCCAGAACGGAGATCGTCGCGCTCGAGTCGAGGCCGCCACTCAGCGCCGTTCCGATCGGCACGTCGCTGCGCATGCGCAGCCGGCAGGAGTCCAGGAACAACTCGCGAAACATCTCCACCTGGTCTTCATAGCGTTCGGGAACGTCGACCAGATGGTCCAACGTACACCACCAGCGTTTCGTCGAAAGCCGGCCGTCGCGGACCCACCCGGAGTGCCCCGCCGGAAAACGGGAGATGCCCTGTATGAGGCATTCCGCGGTATGTTCGTAGAGGAAAATTCTCCCCTCAGCGCGTATCAGCGCGTGGTTGGGGACGACCCGGTCGAGCAGCGGAACGAGCGCCTTCATCTCGGAAGCGAACGAGAAACCCTGCGCGGTCCGCGCGTAGAACAATGGCTTCTTGCCGAACCGGTCGCGCGAGAGGAACAGGGCTTTTTCCGTGCTGTCCCAGATGGCCAGCGCCCACATCCCGTTGAACTTGAGCTGGCAGGCTTCGCCCCATTCGGTGAAAGCGGCGAGAATCACTTCCGTGTCCGACTCGCTTCGGAAACGATATCCCAGCGCAATCAGTTCCTTCCGGATTTCGAGAAAATTGTAGATCTCGCCATTGAAAGTAATGTGATAGCGGCCGCTTGCATCCGCCATAGGTTGCTTGCCGTTATCGGAGAGGTCGAGAATCGAAAGGCGGCGATGGCCCAGCGTCACGCCTTCCGAGCTCCACAGCCCCGATCCGTCCGGGCCCCGATGCGCCAACGTCGTCAGGCAACGCTCGCCCAAATCCCGCTCGATGGAACCTACGACGCCGAATATTCCGCACATCTCAGGGGCCCGTTCTGAATGCAAATTTCATCGGCGTCACGTAGTTCTGTCGAATCCGGCCTGCCTGAGATGCCGGCTCATCATTCGTGCCGCATCCAGCCAGATTACCGCGACATGCCGCGGAATGTGCCACAAGGTTCCCACGAGAACAGCGAAGCTGGTCCGGTAGATTGGGTTCATGGGGCATTTCCTGGAAAACAGTTTGCGGATAAATCCAGCGAGCGACTCGCCCTTGAAATCCCGGTGCCCCGAATTTTCCTGATCCCATTTCAAGGTCAGGGCCGGGTCGACAAGCAGCTTCAGGCCGCGACGGCCGGCGCGGATGGTGAATTCATAGTCCGACAGATAGTGCGGCAAGAGCCGGGGATGAAAATCGCCGATTCGCTGCAGATCCTTCCATTTAACCAGCATGCCGTTCGTCGTCAGGCAGTTTATGGGCTCGATTCCCGCGCGAGGCACGAAACTTAGCTTGTCTTCATGAAACACCATGCCGTCATCGAGTATCCGCTGCCCGTCCAGAGACAGAATGCGCGGCTGGAGCACGCAGCCGTCCGTCTTAAGAAGAATGGCCACTGCCTTTTCCATGAAGTCCGGTTCAATCACCGCGTCATCATTGATCATGAGAATGATGTCGTCCGCCCTTGCCGCACCGCTGGCCTTGAGCCAGTCCAGACCTTGTTGTAAGGCGCCCGCCCACCACCAGTCCCCTCTACCCCGGATCACCTTCGCGCGGGGGATAGCCTCCCGGACCATTTCCGCCGTGCCGTCCGTAGAACCGTCGTCGATCAGTACCAAATGGTGATTCGTATAAGTCTGGCTGCGCAGGCTGTCCACGAAACCGCGCGTCACTTCGCGCCGGTTGTGGACAGGAAGCAGGGTGAAGACCTTCTCGTTCATGCCTTTCTCAGTTCGAACAAATGCGAGTCCCCGACACCGGCCATATCGAAGAAGCGGGTAATCATGTGGTTGACTCGGGCTCGATGAAGCCAGGATGCGAGCTTCACCGCGGCGCGCTCGGGCAACGTGTAGCCGGCCTTGCCCCAGAACGGCGAAGGGCTTCCCGGTTTCGGCCGGGTTGCCAGATGAATCCACTGATAGTGAAGCCACGCCGATGGGGTCAGGGTCCCCAGCGGAAGGGCGTGCAGTCCCGCGCGCTCGGCCGCGATGCACATTGAATCGCGGGAGAAACAATGCAAGTGATAAGGCGCATGCCAGTTGATCCACCGGCGCCCGAATGCGCTAACTCCCCATCCGCCGCTATTGGGCGTACTAATAATTGCCACGCCGCCCGGCTTCAGGACTGTTCTGATCCCCTTAAGTGTCGCGATCGGATCGCGCATGTGCTCGATGACTTGTTCCAGCGTAACCACATCGAAATAGTTCGCAGGAAAATCGAGCGGATCGAAGGTTCCAATTTTCACTTTGAATCCGTATCGCTCTGCCACCGGCATTGCATTCTCGTCGGACTCGACACCCCACGCTTCGCAATTTCGCGACGCGTAAAAACCGAGGGATTCTCCGAATCCGCTGCCAATATCGAGGACCCGAACTCCACGTGGCACCCTGCTGACAGCCGATGCCTTGGCACCGTCGAGCCACGCATTCAGGCCATGTCGTTCTTCGTACGGACGATAATCCTCGACCTTCATCGAACGGCGTGGATAGAAATCCGAGTAGAGACGACTGATCTGACTATCCGAAAAATCGTGTTTGCCGATAAACGCATGCCGGCATGAACCGCACTGCATGAGTGGGAACTCGCCTGGAAAAGCGTACCGGTCATCGTAGAGCCTGCAAACTTCGCTTACATACTGCGATGCACAAATGAGACAGTGTGTCACCAAAAGCTGGTCCCAATCTCAGTCCGAAGAATCATCCATGCCACCGTTACCTTTCCTAGGCCTTCGGACAAAAATAATAATTATAGAATTCATCCGAATGCCTAACGAATGGCTTAGGCGCTCCATTCTGAAAAATGTACGGCTCATATCCAAGCAACCGCACCCTATTTATGGTGCCTTCAGGATCTGGATTGGAATGTGTGCCCGCGAAAATTTCCACGAACAGATGCGGGCGCAATCTCCGAAGGGTTTCGATGGCCCCGTTCAGTACCTCCAGTTCCAATCCTTCGACATCAATCTTTACAAGATCGATTTTTGACAGCCGTCTACCGGATACAAACGAATCAATGGTCGTAATATCCACTTGATAGGAAGTTTCAACTTGCTTTCGATGGGTATCTCTTAGTGAGCTGTAGGCATCGTCGACACAGTGGAAAAAATTACCTGCGCCCTGGCGGTCTGCCACCGCCATTGGAATCACCTCAATTCGCGGAGCGTGCCCACTTTGCACTACGTTGTTGCGCAACATCGTCAGCGTTTCACGAGACGGCTCAAAAGCGTATGACCGTAAAGTTGGGCAGGCCGCTGCCCATCTAATAGAATGAAGGCCAATATTTGCCCCGATGTCGAGGACCACTGGAGCTTCACGATTGCCAAGAAGCTTCGCGAAAAATCGGATCTCGTCTTCCTCGAACTGGCCCGATTCGAACAATTTCTTTCCGATGACCGACAGAGGGTCATACTCCAGGCCCACATCAGTTAGCTTGTCGAATATTGCCTTTCCCCGTTTTTTGAATCCCAGCACCGACGGAATGACTGCAGAATCAAAAAATGCCATCCCACATCGCCTTGCAAGACTAGCCCTGATCCTTCGCCTGTAGCGCATCGCCCACGAAGACATGGCTGCTTTAGACAGGCAGCAAACTTTGGGTCTTGAGCGGGACTCGGCTCGCTACAAATATATTCCGCATCAGATTTTCATTTCGTAGGTAACTGAAGTCATTTTCGGCCCGGTACTGAAACTGCGGATGGGCTGGCAATACCCTGGGGACATAGACGTGCTGCAGTCCTGAACTTTTCAGTCCGAATGCCACGTATGCACTACTGGGTCTACATCCCATTGCGTTTAACGCCTGCGAGTTATTCGTATCATCTTCGGGCACCAGGCGCACCGCCGGTATATTTGCATCCATGATGCACGTTTCCAAAATAATCCAGTCGACTGATATCGATGCAGCACGCCTGAGAAAACCAAGCGGATCGGCCAGGTGATACAGGAGACCGTAGCAAAACACGACATCAAACCTCCCGAGTGTCAGCAACAAGTCCGTCTCAGCGTCTACTACGCAAGCGTTGCTGCCGGGATAAAGTTCCAATAGTCGCGCGATGTTTTCGGGGCGCCCATCGACGCACGTTACGTCGGCACCCATTTGGCTAAGCATTTGGGAAAAATGCCCGATACCACAACCAATGTCTATTACTGACTTTCCTGCGACGTTTAAATCCAGGGATTTAAAATGGGCGGCACGCGCCTCTGTTATATCGCGATAAAACCCTTCTTCAAAAACTCCTGCGTCTGTTGCAGCGCCATGGGAAGGTCCGTTCAAAGATCTGCGAAGACCTTGACCTAGTTTCTTGAACAGATTCACACATTGCTCCTGACTGAACCCTGATCCCGGATTGATGTTGGTCCATCGAAAATCATCTTCTCATTGAGCCACCCATGCCATTTTTCCGGTAGTGATGAATCTCCCGTTGGAAGTACCACAAGTTTCGGCTCGACATGCCATCTATCCATCTGCCCCTCTCCAACCGCATTCAGACTGACGTCAAGCTGATAGGCGCCCGCCCTGACTGGCAACCGAACCTCAAAGGAGAAGCAGTACTCCCCCACACCCAGATGGAATGAATCTCCATCATCGAGACTGCTTCCGGCCACTACGAGTTGTCCATCGAGATCCCAGATCGCAAGCCCGATATAGACTTGCTCTATGTCCCTTTTTGATACAACAGTAAATTTAAGTCGGCAAACCTCTCGGGATGTGCAGGTATGCAGAAGACCAGTTGTCGAGGATTCGAGTGTCCATTGGGTGATGCGTGCCTGGCCAGCCAGCACCTCGATCTCAGCAATCCCCTTGGCGGCTCCTGAAATTGCATCTTGGTATGCTTGCAGCACTTCCACCATTGGCCCGTGTAGTTCAACACGTCCGGAATTCATCAGAATCCCGGAATTGCAGAGGCGCTGAACGGCCGATAGATTGTGACTTACAAAAATCACCGTACGCCCACTATCGCTAATGGCCTCCATTCTAGAGAGGCATTTGGATTGAAACTCCGCATCACCAACTGCAAGGACTTCGTCGACTAGTAAAATTTCTGAATCCAGGTGAGCGGCCACTGCGAACGCAAGGCGCACGTACATGCCCGAAGAGTATCTTTTCACAGGTGTATCAAGAAATTGCTCCACCCCGGAAAAGTCCACGATTTCATCGAATTGTTTTTGAATCTCCCGCTTACTCATGCCCAAGATGGATCCATTGAGAAAAATATTCTCACGGCCGGTCAGTTCAGGATGAAAGCCGGTACCGACTTCCAAGAGACTACATACACGCCCGTGCAGAACGATTCTTCCTTTCGTCGGTTCCGTGATCCGGCTCAGCAACTTCAGCAGTGTTGATTTTCCCGCTCCGTTGCGGCCGATAATTCCTAAGCGATCGCCTTGCTTAACAGTGAATGACACCTCGTTGATAGCCCAGAAATCTTCTTTCTCCGATTTACGAGCAACGCCCTCAAGCAGCCGCCGAGAAGCTGACTGGAGAACACCAGTGAGATCTTCACGAAGGGTGCGATAGCTACCGACGCGGCGATGACTGATCCGATAGCGCTTGCTCAGACCGTCGACTTCTATAGCGTTGGTCAATTTCACCTTAAATGACGTCTGCAAAGAATCGTTCAGTCTTACGAAAGTACACAATTCCGGCGGCAAGTACGGCCACGGAAACCAGCATGCTGCAAAGAAGCGCATGGGGATCTAGCGAATAGTCTGGTAACAGACTCCAGCGAAAGCCCTCGATTATTCCAACCATGGGATTGAGAAAATAGAGCCATCGCCAGTGCTCGGGAATTAAGGACAGGCTGTAGCCTACCGGCGAAATGAATAGTCCGAACTGGATTAGAAAAGGCACGACATAGCGAAAATCGCGGTAGCGTACGTTCATGGCTGCAAGCAGAAAGGTCAGCCCCATTGATACAAGTACCGCCAACACCATAAAGACCGGTAGCAATAACACCCGCGGGGACGGAAGGAACTGGTACCAGACGAGAAGAATCGCCAGAAGAGCCAGTGAAATCATAAAGTCGACAAAACTGACCACCACTGCACTGGCTGGAACAATAAGTCTGGGGAAATACACCTTGGAGATGATATTGGCGTTCTCGACCAGGCTGTTGCTGCCCTCGGATACTGCGCTCGCAAAGAAATGCCAAGGCAACATCGCGGCAAACACAAGAATGGGATAGGGAACACCTTCAGATGGTAGCTTGGCGATTCGCCCGAATACCACGGTAAATACGATCATGGTAAGTACCGGCCTAAGCACGCTCCATGTCACGCCGATTACTGTCTGCTTATATCGCACCAGAATATCGCGCCATGCCAAGAAGGCGAACAGCTCACGGTACGTCCAGAGATCGCGCCAGTAGTGGCGTTCCGTCTTGCCAGCCTCGATCACCGTTTTCCGAAGATCACTTGCCATTTCGGATTGGCCTTGAGTGGTCAAGGTTAGACCGCCACCGGTAGCCGAGAAAGATACTCGCGATACGCCATCTGGATTCCGATGTCCATGGAAGTCGCAGGCCGCCAGCCGATGGCAGAGAGCCGACTGATATCGAGCATTTTTCTCGGCGTACCATCGGGCCTGGAGGTGTCCAAAATAAGCGCGCCCTTAAAGCCGACGATCTTCGCAATCAACTTCGCGAGCTCGAGAATTGTTAGGTCCTCGCCGCACCCTATATTGATGAGAGGCGGATAGTCAGCAATCGTCCGGTCAAATTCTCGGTCCCGCAACCGCATCAGCATTACGCAAGCATCAGCCATGTCTTCGCTGTAAAGGAACTCCCGTCGCGGCTTGCCTGTTCCCCACACCACGACTTCGGCGGCGCCGCGCTCCCTCGCCTCGTGCATCTTGCGGATCAGGGCTGGAAGCACATGCGAGTTCTCCAGGTCATAGTTGTCGCCGGGGCCGTATAGATTGGTCGGCATGGCTGCAAGGAAACGCGTGCCGTACTGCCGGTTGTAGGACCAGCACATCTCAACGCCGGCGATTTTCGCGATGGCATAAGCCCGATTGGTCGATTCAAGTGGGCCGGTCAGGAGATACTCTTCCTTGATCGGTTGCGGACAATCGCGCGGGTAAATGCAGGACGATCCGAGAAAGATAAGCCGCTTAACGCCGGCCCGCCACGATTCGTGAATGACGCTGTTTTGGATCGCGAGATTCTGTTCAATGAATTCGGCAGGATAGGTGTCGTTCGCCAGAATTCCGCCAACCTTGGCAGCGGCCAGAAAAACATACTCGGGACGCTCGGAGGCGAGGAAGGCCTGGACTGCCGGCTGGTTCGTCAGATCCAGCTCGGCATGAGTACGGGCGATGATACTAGTGTGACCCGCCGACTGCAGGCGACGCACAATTGCCGATCCGACCAACCCGCGGTGACCGGCAACGTAGATGGGTGAGTCGAGTTTCACGTTGCGATTTAGCGATTCTGCGATTAGGCGATTGAGTTCGTTCAGCCGCGTGACGACTCAGCCCGCGAGCACTTTCTCTTTGCGGCCTCGCGAATCGCGCGCACATCGGGCTCCGTCAATTCGGTCGCCTTCGCGCCGCGCACAACCTTGCCCGCCATATGCCGGTTCATCTGGCGCACCGCCTTCACCAGTTGATCGAAATGTTCCTTATCCATGCCTGATGTCTTGTCAGACCACTCAAGTATGACGCCACAATCAATTTGTGACGATCACAGTAGCTCCATATCGCGAGAGCACGCGATCGTCGGTCAGCAGAACGAGCGACTCCACCATACTCTGCGCAACCAGCATTCGATCAAACGGATCTCGATGATGATCTGGCAATCGCATCACTGCTGACGCATGCCGGCCCGCTATTGGCAGTTCTTCGAATCCACCCGACCGAAGTGCAACCAGCATTTCGCTAGGGTCGGCCTCGATCTTTCCGAGCGCCGCCTTGATGGAAACTTCCCAGATGCTTGCCGCGCTGAAATAGACTTGATTCGACGTGTCAGCCAAAAATGCCCGCGCGCGCTTCGGAAGCCCTACACCGCCGGCCAGCCACCAGAGCAGCAGGTGGGTGTCCGCGAGCAGCCTCATCGGCTCGCTTCGCGACCTGAAAAGAGCGCTATCACTTTCTCTGGCAGCGGTGCGTTAAAGTCCGGGCCGATACGTATCCGGCCTTTGAGTGAGCCGGGTTTGCGCACAGTACCCGCCGCATCTGCCGCCACCAGCCGGGCGACCGGCTTGCCAGCCTTCGCGATTACGACTTCTTCGCCAGCTTTCACGCGCTCGATCAGCCGCGAAAGTTGCGTCTTGGCTTCGTGAATGTTTACGGTTTCCATGGCGGGGCTAAGTTTAGCTAAGTTAGCTAAGGAGGGCAATGGGCAGGGTGTCGTGCCGTGATTGCGCGATTCTGCGATTTGGCAATTGGGCGATTAGGGAATGGGTTGGTCGGTCCAACAATTGCCCATTCAGCCCGCGACAACCTTCTTGTACAACCCGGCGAGCAGCCGCGAAACCTTTTCTGCCTGACTCGACAGCGCTTCAGTATCAGCGACGTACCCCAGATCCTTCGCTATCAAAATCTGTGTTTCCAATTCACTGAGGGAGCCTTTGGCAATATTCGGGAATTGGGCAAATTCCCTGGCTCCGGTGCGAGGGCCCCCTCGGCCGGGTTATTCGGTATTGAGACGGCCGCCCGTCGCATCTGACGCGGTAAGACCGAAAGCCTCAGAAGAGGGAAACTTTGCGGTAAATTCGTACACCTGTTTCACGAGAGCCATCGATTCCTTCCAGGCATCCAGTCTGTAGTGCGGCCGTATCGACTTGGTGCTGGATTCCACGCGTTCCCCCAATCGCCCAATTGCCCAATCGCCTTAATTACCGCCTCACTCGTTGTAGTCGTAAGGCCGGTGACCATGGCGCTTGACCAGTTCGTCGCGTTCGGCGGATTTCAGGTCTGCCGTAACCATTTCCTCGACCAGTTGCTCGAAGCTCACCTTGGCTGACCAACCCAGTTTGGCTTTTGCCTTGGATGGATCGCCAAGCAGGGTTTCGACTTCCGCGGGACGAAAGTAGCGCGGATCGACCGCTACGATCGTCTTGCCGCTTTCATCGGCAGCTTTTTCATCCACGCCTTTGCCCGACCATTTGATCTTTAGCCCCAGTTTGCGCGAGGCCACATTCACGAATTCGCGCACGCTATGCTGTTCGCCGGTTGCGATTACAAAATCATCCGGTTGCTCCTGCTGCAACATCAGCCACATCGCTTCCACGTAGTCGCGCGCATGGCCCCAGTCGCGCATTGAGTCCATGTTGCCCAGATACAGGCAATCCTGCAGCCCGAGTTTGATGCGCGCCAGCGCACGCGTGATCTTGCGCGTGACGAAGGTTTCGCCACGGATCGGCGATTCATGGTTGAACAGGATGCCGTTGCAGGCGAACATGTCGTAGGACTCGCGATAATTCACCGTAATCCAGAAGGCATACATTTTCGCGACACCGTAAGGTGAACGCGGATAGAAGGGCGTCGTTTCCTTTTGCGGGATTTCCTGGACTTTGCCGTAGAGCTCCGAGGTCGAAGCCTGGTAGAACCGCGTCTTCTTGTTCATGCCGAGGATGCGCATGGCTTCCAGAATGCGCAGCGTTCCGAGCGCGTCGGAGTTTGCCGTGTACTCCGGCTCCTCGAACGACACCGCAACGTGGCTTTGCGCGGCCAGGTTGTAGATTTCATCCGGCTGCGTCTTCTGGATGATATGCACCAGGCTGCTTGAATCCGTCATGTCGCCGTAGTGCAGAATGAAATTACGGCCGGGGATGTGCGGATCCTGGTACAGGTGGTCGATGCGATCCGTGTTGAAAAGCGAAGTACGGCGCTTGATGCCGTGGACGACATAGCCTTTTCGCAGCAAAAATTCAGCGAGGTAGGCGCCGTCCTGTCCGGTAACGCCGGTGATCAATGCAACTTTAGTCATGATTCAGGAACCGGGAACGGTTCTGTATACTCCAAGAGCGACGGGACGGGCATCTGCATGGCATGCGTCACGCCAATTAAAGCAGCCAGGCGTTGGCCCTCTTTGTTTAAACCCGAAATAATGTGTCACGGTCTGGATTTTAAGCGATTTGTATACCCTCTGATAAAAAACCCGGCCTGAGGTTCGCGCCGAAACGAGGCACCACATGATTTTCCCCGTTGTTCTTTCCGGCGGCAGCGGCAGCCGTTTGTGGCCGTTGTCGCGTACACTCCTGCCAAAGCAGTTCCTTCCCCTGGTCAGCAGCAAAACCATGTTGCAGGAAACACTGCTGCGCCTCGCCGGCATCGCCACGCTTGGGGAGCCGGTCCTCGTGTGCAGCAACGATCACCGTTTCCTGGCGGCTGAACAACTGCGCGAGATCCACGTTACTGCGGGCGCGCAAATCCTCGAACCGGCCGGGCGCAACACGGCACCGGCGGTTGCAGTCGCAGCCCTGCATATCCTGTCCAGGGATCCTGACGGCGTGATGTTGGTCCTTCCGGCGGACCATCTGATCAGAAATGTGGCGCGCTTCCATGAAGTCGTCGCCAAGGCCGCGTTGGTTGCGTCCACGGGCAGGCTGGTGACGTTCGGCATCGTCGGGCGCGAACCCGAAACCGGTTACGGCTATATCGAGCGGGGCGCGCCGGTGGAAAAGTCTCCGGGCTGCTTTCGGGTGGCGCGCTTCGTCGAGAAGCCCGACGAGGCGCGCGCGCGGGAATTTATCGCATCCGGCCGGTTCTACTGGAACAGCGGGATGTTCGTATTTAAGGCGTCCCGTTATCTCGAAGAACTCGGCAAATACCGCAAGGACATCCTCGATGCGGCGACAGCTGCCTGGGCCGCGAGTGCGCGCGACCTCGACTTCGTCCGCCTCGAAGAAAAAGCATTCCTCGCCTCTCCTTCCGAATCCATCGACTACGCCGTCATGGAAAAAACCGATGACGCCGTGGTGGTCGAGGCCGATATCGGTTGGAGCGACATCGGTTCATGGACCGCTTTGTGGCAGGCCGGCATACCGGATGCCACCGGAAATGTGACGGTCGGCGACGTTCATATCGACGATACCCACAATTGTTATGTGCGGGCCGAGCACCGCCTGGTCACGGCCGTGGGCGTGTCGAATCTTGTCATCGTCGAAACATCGGACGCCATTCTGGTCACGCACAAAGACCGTTCGCAGGAAGTTAAACGGGTGGTCGATGCGCTAAAGGCCAAGCAGCGCGACGAGTACCTGGTCCACAAGCGCGTTTATCGTCCCTGGGGTTATTACGAAGGCCTCGATACCGGTGACCGATTTCAGGTCAAACGCATCATGGTCAAGCCTGGCTCGAAGCTATCATTGCAGATGCATCATCATCGCGCGGAGCATTGGATCGTCGTCTCGGGAACTGCAAGGGTGATCCGGGGCGACGATACGCTGATGCTGTCGGAGAACCAGTCGACTTACATTCCGCTCGGCGCGCGGCACAGGCTGGAAAACATCGGCAAGGTGCCGCTGCACATGATCGAGGTGCAGTCGGGCAGTTAT